>JANMRU010000001.1:0-9084 GCA_031388585.1 Pseudanabaena sp. SOY_30_concoct_251
CGCTATCCCTGAGGCGCAAAAGGTTTATGTTCTGCGCCGTCAAGGTACAACTTTGATTGTTGTGCCGGAGAAATGGCTGGCAGAGCATGATTAGTTTATGTGACGACTCCCAGCCCTAACTCGCGGACGAGTATAGGGTGGGCTTCTCAGCAACACCAGCTATTGCTTCGGTTACACGCTGAGCTTTGTAACGACATCGAGCGCCCCTCGACACCGAGAAAGTTAGACTTTCCAAGCTTGTATTCTCCATTAGAGAAAAGCTTTTTATCCTTCGTTCCTTGAAAATTTTACATACAGGAGGCGGTTAGAAATTAATGTTACACTTCCCTGTAAAACGCCATATTTTCAGTTGTCAAGGTTCAATATCAACCAGCACTTTCAGCCTTGTTGATATTGAGATTATAATCGAAAAACCTAGCTTCGTTCAAAATAATTGTTAATTAAAGGGGTATCGAACCCCTTTAATTAACACGCTTACATCCCGTCGCTCAACGGAGTACCGTTAGAGCGCGGGGCTTTCGCTTATTAGCTAAATGTAGTGCGATAATGGTGGGCGTTGCGCAGATGTCGATCGATGTTTATTAACTAATAGCTTCTAGTTTCTAATTCCCTGTGTAGCAATCTAAAAATTGGCGAGGTTGAGTAAGCGTATGGCAGCTATAGGCATCATGACGGCGCAGGTGCGTCAAGAACGGGCAGTTGGTCAAATCCAAGTCTATGACGGCATGGGGAAAGGTAAATCCCAGGCAGCATTGGGTGTGGTGTTGCGATCGCTCGGTCTTGGTATGGCCGCAACAGAAACTTCTAACCCCACCGAGACCAGGATCTTGCTGCTGCGCTTTCTTAAGGGGCCAGGACGTGAATATGCTGAAGATGCAGCGATCGCGGCCTTGCAAAAGGGATTCCCCCACCTGATCGATCAAGTACGCACGGGCAGGGCCGATTACTTTGATGCCGAACAAATTACTTCATTCGATCGCACTGAAGCCCAACGGGGATGGGATGTCGCGAAAGGGGCGATCGCTTCTGGGCTGTATTCCGTGATCGTTTTAGACGAGATCAATCCCGTTCTGGATCTAGGACTATTGTCCGTTGAGAAAGTAGTCAAAGACCTCAAGCACAAACCCGAACATCTGGAAGTGATTGCGACGGGGAGGGGAGCGCCTCAAGCATTGCTGGATATTGCCGACCTGCACTCCGAGATGCGCCCCCACGAGCATCCCAACGCTGAAGCCTATGGGGTTTCAGGCATCGAGATCTATACAGGTGCAGGTAAGGGCAAAAGTACGGCAGCGCTAGGCAGATCGCTCAAAGCGATTGGTACGGGCATCAGCCGCGACCAGTCACACCGTGTTTTAATCGTGCAATGGCTCAAAGGTGGCACTGGTTACACCGAAGATGCAGCGATCGCCGCCCTCAGTCGCAGTTATCCCCATGTCGTCGATCATCAACGATGCGGTCGCGATGCGATCGTCTGGCGCGGTCAGCAACAAGAGCTGGATTTTATCGAAGCGCAACGCGGTTGGGAGATTGCTGAAGCGGCGATCGCCTCAGGCTTGTATAAAACTGTAATCCTGGACGAATTGAATCCCACCGTCGATCTAGAGCTTTTACCCGTAGATCCAATCTGCCAAGCTCTATTGCGCAAACCCAAGGATACAGATGTGATTATTACGGGGCGATGCCTGAATCAACCAGCCTATTTCGACCTGGCAAGCGTGCACAGTGAGATGGTTTGCCACAAGCATTATGCCGAAAAGGGAGTAGACCTCAAGCGCGGGGTCGATTTCTAAAAAAACAGCACAGAAGGATAAGTGACAACACAGAAGAGATGGTCGTATCTTAGCGATCTAGAACTGAAGTATGGCAGAAGCGTTATCCTTGGAGTGAAAGACTCATGGAAAGTAGAGAAAAGAACAGGCTAGGAGGTTGAAGCTAAATGGGTGAATTTACACAAAAGTTTCTAAGCGCACTAGATATGTGTAATTCTCTCGAGAATGTAAAATCTAGTCCCTCTAGTCTAGTTTATGAAGCATTAACAATTTTCTGTGAAATTGGACGAGAACCATTAATGCTTATGCAGTTGATTTCCGAGCATCTGCCCGAAGTCAAAAGAGCATTTAGTGCATTAAGAGACTACGCAGCGAGTGCAGACAACTGGAAAATTCAAGCATATCCATTTGATGTAAAAGATCAAGCTAGTATTCTAGGTTTTTTCCTGCAACTCGATCGTCACCCTAATGAGTTTGAGTTTTTTACTGGAAACTTTAAAAGGTTCGAAGATATTGCCCAAATCCTAAAGGAGTGGAAAGGCCTTGACATGGATACTCTTATTCAGAAACTAGGAACTCAAGATTCTCTGGTAGAAGTTTAAAAATATGAAATCCTAGCGTGATTTGCTAGGGACAGTCCACCAGGCAAGGCCATAGCGCTGGAGAGATGCGTTGGCAGCGGGTGACTTAAACACGACGCGCAGTTTGTATTTGCCTGTAGTGGGAACCTTAATAAAAATATGCTCTGTGTTATCGACTTTGCTAACCGAAGACCAAACGCTTTTGGTAATGTCTTCATCCTGCGATCGCATTAAATAGATATCGAGATTATTGATACCGCGATCGCGAAAACTTTCGCCAATGTCATATTTGCGATTGTCATTTTTATCATTGAGGACTACTAATCTATCCCAGGTGAGCGTAACCGATACAAAACTATCAGCTCTGAGGCGATCGGTAAATAGATATTCCTTATATTGCGCCTGATTAACAAAATTGAAATCCCAACCCAATGCTTCAACCTTCCCTGGATGTTGCTGTCCAGCTTGTAACTGTTGCAAGGCCCGAGATGCATTCAGTTGACCAGCTCCCATGCGCAAGCTGAATGGAATCTCTTTACTTGTGTAGGCTTCTGAAGCTAACCACGTATTTCCCTGTGCATCCAAAATCGTTTTACTCATGCCCAAGGTTTTACCATCACCGAGATCTCTAATCTTGTCGGCGGAGTTGAGCAACACTGCCTTAGTGACTTCATGGCGACGGGCATCCATTTGCCATTTTTTACTAGTTATTTGTCGATCGGCATACTCTTGCAGCAGGGCGATTGTGCCTACGACATGGGGGGCAGCAAAACTACTGCCGCTAACTGATGTGAATTTACTCCTGAGATCGGGAAGGATAATGTCGTTACCTGGTGCTAAAAGAGATAGCGATCGCCGATTACTCGCAGGACTCTCAACGCCCTGACTCCAACGCTTATCTTTATTAAGATCCGTATAGTATTCACCCCGATCGTATCTTCCATTCCCGTTACGGTCTATGTATGGCTCTTCGATAAAATTGCCACGATCGACCTGTCGATAAATATCACCCACAGCGCGTGTAAATGCTACGGTAATGCCATTGTATTGATCCGTGGGAATTGGAATACCTCCTTTACCCTGGTTGCCAGCAATCACGGGAACGGTGTTGTAAGTTATGGCTAGCCAATCAACGCAAAGCGTCAATAGAGCATTACCATCCAGCTTGGCTTGCGGACGTGGATCTTCTTCTAAAGGTTCGCCAAAGCTAAAGTTGATCGCCCTGACATCGCCATTGTTTTGCTGCGCGAGATGTTGAGCGGCGATCGCCGCTTCAGGTTGGCCATCGCGCCGCCGCATCGAGTAGGCAGTAGACAGTAGGCTGGCATTTGGGGCTACGCCTCTATGCCGTTTATTTTGGCTAATCATCACTGCGGCTACCTGGTGCGAGTGATTATCTGTGTTGCGATTGGCGGTGGGCTTACTATTGCGAAAAAATACGTTAAATGGCTGCACAAAGACACGATCGAGACGGAGCAATCGATTTACAGATTTATCAACGCCAAATTTGCTGGGACGGCTAAGCTCGACTTGCCCAATAAAAATATTTTTGCCTGTAAGGTTGTAGGGTGCTGCTTGTAGCCTGCGGGCGTTGATACCCTGCTCGTCTACCGAGTGCTCTAGTGCGATGGCGATCGGCACGCTAACCATGCTGAGTGATAAGCTGCCAACTATCCAGAAAAACCGATGCATCATTCTGCCTTTGATCTCTTAAAATGACCCTGTACTTGCTAGACGCGCAATGACTAATTTTTTCTACTGTTCCACATTCGCATATGCTAGGCAATTTGTTCAATCTTGCGCTGTCTACTTCTTATTATGCTTGAGCATTTCTAGCCCAGCTACTGCGGAAACCATATCTGAGCAAGTTGCCTCAGAAGATCTGACACTCGATCGCGAAGTAATCGAAAGTAGTCCTGTCCTGCAACGTTGGCTTGCCAATCCTCCTGATGTTTTATACGACATATACAATACGCCTAGTTTTAATACTAAGCTACGTCTGGGAATAACATCGCGCGATAGTTCGCTAGGTTTCGATCTTGGCATTGAAGATGCGTTTATCGGTAAAACACCTTTAGCGATCAGCGGTAGCTATCAACAGGAGTTTAGCGGTAGAGAAAGTAGCTGGGATGCTAATTTGCGCTACTACATGTTTCCATTGGGCTCTTACTACAACTTGGCCCCACAGGTAGGCTATCGTCAACTTAACCTCTTTGACCAGCCCCATACATCTGGTCTGGATGTGGGAATACAGGGCATTCTGGTATTATCACCGCGTAGCGCCGATTTGAAGCTCTCTCATACTTTTACCGATCCAGGTGGAAATAACGAAACAAGCATAACTTCTTTATCTACCAGCTATGCGATTACACGTAATTGGCGCTTGGGAAGCAATATTCAATGGAGGCGATCTCCTGTACGCAACGATAGCCGCGTTGGTTTTGTGTTGGAATGGGCTTTATAGTGAGTTCTCGATCATTCGTTAGTTCTACGTAAGGTGAGTTACTAATATAGCGATCCTATCTGGATTGTGAAAAAGGATTCCGAAGAAATCCTTCTTCACAAAGCCATTTCATTTTACAAATGATTTAGGATTGCTATAGATGATCGGCAGGGCAGTAAGCGGCTACGCTCATTGGTTCTAGTTTGTAATGGCGATAAGTAAGGTAATGACTTACTTCACAAACAACATCTCTTGATAGGTAGGTAATGGCCAGAAATCATCTGCCACTTCACCTTCAAGCGCGTCGGCATATTCTCGTACTTTATCCATCAAAGGCCGAATCGTTTGGGCACAATATTGCATATGCTCTTCTAGGGAAGCAAAATCGTGTTTGTCCATGGCCGCGCTGAGCTTGGTGACCATATCCATTAGAGATTGCATCAGCATAGCCACTTTTTCGGCGCTTTCTTTGCTCATGTCGATCCCAATCGCTTTGGCATTGGCGATCGCCGTGGAAAGTTCAGACAGATAGCGAACGGCAGCGGGGTAAAAAATAGTTTTGGCCATACTCACTACCAGTTTGGATTCGACCTCAATTGCTAGCAGGTACTGCTCAGCATAAACATCGAAACGGCTTTCCAGTTCAACAGGAGTGAGCACGCCGACTCGATCGAACAGTTCTTCTATGTAATCGGCTTTCAAGACTGGCAAGGCATCAGCCGTCGTGCGCAGGTTAGGCAAACCACGTTCCTCAACCGCCATTTTGTGCCATTCTTCTGAATAGCCGTTACCCCCAAATACAACATCGCCATGTTTATCCATCACCTCTTTGAGAATACTATTGGCAGCAGCATTGAGGCTTATGCCTGTTGCCATCTTGCTTTCCAATTCATCCGCAATCCAGATTAAAGAGTCTGCCAGAATAGTATTCATCGCCACCAGTGGGCCAGAAACTGACTGGTTAGAACCGACTGCCCGAAATTCAAACCGATTACCTGTAAAGGCAAAGGGGGATGTGCGGTTGCGATCTCCAGGGTCTTTAGGGAAAACTGGTAATGTCTCTATCCCGAGATCCATCATCCCAGCGTGTTCAGAACTCTCAAGCTGCCCCTGACTAATTTGTCCAAATACCTTTTCTAATTGCATTCCTAGGTAGACCGAAATGATCGCAGGTGGAGCCTCATTAGCACCCAATCGATGATCGTTGCTGGCAGTTGCAACCACGGCACGTAAGAGCGCCCCATATTTGTGAACACCCCGAATCACAGCCCCGCAGAATAGCAAAAATTGCATGTTCGCATGAGGTGTGTCGCCTGGATCGAGCAAGTTGCCTTGAGTAGCATTACCAACTGACCAGTTAACGTGCTTGCCCGAACCATTGATTCCCGCAAACGGTTTCTCGTGCAAGAGGCAAACGAAACCATGTTTCTTTGCCGTACTTTTGAGAATGGTCATAGTTAACTGCTGGTGGTCGCTAGCTACATTTGCAGCCTCAAAAAAGGGCGCTATCTCAAACTGCCCAGGGGCAACTTCGTTGTGGCGCGTTTTTGCGGGAATGCCCAATCGATACATCTTCTCCTCGACATCCTGCATAAAGACTTGGACGCGATCGGGAATGGCTCCAAAATAATGATCGTCAAATTGTTGGCCCTTTGCAGCCGGTCTTCCAAACAGAGTTCTGCCTGTCAACAGGATGTCGGGGCGATTATGGGCAAAATGTGAATCGACCAAAAAATATTCTTGTTCAGCACCACAACTTGAGTTCACGGGTGCAATTTTGGTATGGCCTAACAGCTTTAACAAGCGCGTTGCGGCGTTACTCATTGCCAAATTAGAGCGTAAAAGTGGCGTTTTCTTGTCAAGGGCTTCACCGTTCCAGGAGATGAATACAGTGGGAATGCATAAGGTCAAGCCATTATCGGTTTCCATCACATAGGCAGGACTTGTAACATCCCAGGCAGTGTAGCCTCTGGCTTCGAAGGTAGAACGAAGCCCACCGTTCGGAAATGACGATCCATCGGGCTCACCTTGGACGAGAACTTTACCAGTAAACTCTGTGATTACCGAACCATCTCCTTGAACTGAGATAAACCCGTCATGTTTCTCCGCAGTCGCGTTGGTCAACGGATAGAAGACATGCGCGTAGTACAGTGCCCCCTTAGAAGTTGCCCAATCTTTCATCGCAGCAGCAACGGCGCCCGCGATCGACACATCCAGCTTTCCACCGATTTGAATGGTGTGTTTGACTGATTTGAATATATCTTTGGGCAGACTGGCTTGCATCCTGCTCAGCGTGAATACATCATTAGCCCAGAGAGCTTCTAGTCGTTGTGGGATTTTGGATGGTAGTGGCTGGCGATCTGTGACTTGAGAGACGGCTTGAACGCGCAATTCATGACTCATGGTTATTTTTTTCTAAGATATTGGGTATTTAGATAACTCACTTTACGTAGGACTAAAAGAAGATCCATATTTAAAGGGGTTTGGGGCATAGCCCCAATTGAGGGCACAGCCCTCAAACTCCCCCACATAATTCTTTTCTTGAAATCATTTCACGTATAGCTATCGCTAATTAGGTGGTTGACGGGGTGGAGGAGTAGAACCCCTCCGTGGGGGCATTGCCCCCACACACCCAATTAAAATTTTTCCTTACGATCTAGTCGCTGGCTATAAAATCAGTTAGATAAGAGCTAGAACTGACTATAACTGGTTGTTGGTCAACTGGAGCAGCACAAACTAGAAATCGTTCAGTACCTCTGCGGCACAAAAAACTGCTCGTTGCGCGGTGGGCGCACATAGTCATGCGCAGTTTTGCGCGGCGGTAATTCTAGGGGTTCTGGGGTCATATCAACATAGGGGATTTTGCTTAGAAAGTGCCTTATACAGTTGAGACGAGCGCGTTTCTTGTCGTCTGCTTCTACTGTGAACCAAGGGGCTTCGGGGATGTTGGTATGTGAAAACATGATGTCCTTGGCTTGGGAATATTCGACCCAGCGATCGCGTGATTCCAAATCCATCGGACTCAGTTTCCAGCGTCTTGCCGGATCGGTAGTGCGAGATTGAAAGCGTCGTTCTTGCTCCTCATCGCTAACCGAGAACCAATACTTCAGCAAAATAATGCCGGATTTCACCAACATCCGCTCAAATTCTGGGCAGGTTTGGATGAACTCTTGGTACTGTGCGTCGGTGCAGAAGCCCATCACATGCTCCACCCCAGCACGATTATACCAACTGCGGTCAAAACACACGATCTCACCCGCAGCCGGAAGATGGGGCACGTAGCGTTGAAAGTACCATTCTGTTTTTTCGCGATCGCTTGGAGTGCCTAAAGCCACAACTCTACAGCCACGAGGATTTAGCGGTTCCGTAATCCGTTTAATCGTCCCGCCCTTGCCTGCTGCGTCGCGTCCTTCAAACAAAATTACAATGCGGGTACCAGTATGCTTAACCCAATATTGCATTTTCACCAGTTCCACCTGTAGACGGGCAAGCTCTCTTTCATAAACTTTACTCGCAAGCTTAGAGCTGCCTTCTGCTTCAGAAATATGGTAGAACACTGGCCGTTCTGAGTTTTGGAGCTTTTCTTTCTTTTCCTTCTTTTTCTTCTTTAGTTTTTTCTTATCCTTTTTAGTAAGGTCTTTTGGGATTGGGGCCTCTGCGATCGCATTTGCAGATCGATCCCCGTTCATAATTTCAGTTTCCATAGTCGATCCTCAGGTTCTCAGAGAGTTCTGGTTACAGATTGGAGTTGAAAAATTCACCTAAACGAAAGTTGTGCTGCGAACCTGCACTAACTAGGGGTTGATGAATTCAGCGGTCAGTCAGCATAAAGCTGGACTCACGATCTGACAATACTCTTGAAGCCCCATAGATTCTTGACAGATGTAGCAACAAAAGTATTTAGATTTCTTATTTTATACCTATCAAATACGACTAAGTAGGTGAGCATCAATAAACTTAAAATAAAAAAAAGTCGCAGGGCGCTTACCGAAGGATGGCAATTGCCATTAGCCCCGACTTTGTCCTTACCGATTTCTGCGCTAAAAAGTGTTTACTTTTCATAGTCATAGCTACTTACAGATATTTCGTGCTGAGCTAATAGTAGGAATAGAAAACTAAGTTGTTTGTATTACAAGTTACCAAGCGTATTGACGCTCCTCTGCCTTATGACGCGAGGAGTCTTCAAACATTACAAACCTGGGCGATCGAATATCATCAATTTGTCAATCTCTATCGGAGAATCTTACGCGATTCCCAAACTAGTTTCTTCTCACAAAAATCTGCGTGA
>JANMRU010000009.1:0-2664 GCA_031388585.1 Pseudanabaena sp. SOY_30_concoct_251
GTCAAATTGCCTGCCCTCTACGAACGTTGTGCAGGGATTCTGAATAAAGCGATCGGTCGTCAACTCAGTTCCATTGAATGCTGTCTTCTGATTGATGAAGCCGCCGTCACAATCGTCGCAGGAAACATTAGGCGTAGCGCGGGGATGCGCCAGGGAAGCAGCTCTGACAGCCTATTTGCGGGTGCGAAAGAGAATCTCTGGCAACAGGATGCGGAAGGAAACTGGCGCATCGATCCAGAACGCGATTCTCTGAGAATGGCAAATCATACCCGTGTCTTCCATCGCAAACCTACATTGGAAGAATGTATTGAAGCGGTACGCAAGCAATACTATTCTGGTGAAGGGGCGATTCAATGGGCGGGAGAAGCGATCGCGCGGTCGAATGTCGATATTCTTTCAACTGATGAGCTGAAACGTGAATTCGTGGCAACCTATGAAGAGAGTCATGAAGCTGCATACAATTGGATTAAGAATCGTCATTCTGTAATGCCTAAAACCGAAATTAGGCATAGATTACAGAGATATGGTTTGAATCCATGTGGTGAAATTTTGGGTGCAGATTTTCATTGTAATTTGTCGGAGGTTCACCTAAATCAGCTAAATCCACACGATTCGAAAGAACAAGAAGAAGCATTTACGGCTGGTGCGATCTCAGTAGCAGCACTGCTCAATCATCACTTCCAAGAACCTCGCTATCAATATAGTCGCGAGTTAGATCCGATTGTTGGCGTTTCATTTACAGGCTTGTTTGACTTTTTCGTCAAGGCTTTCGGTGTGGAATGGCTGCATTGGTGGGAAGAGGGTAGACCTAATAACGCTGAAGGTGCTGACTTCAAGCGTCGTGAAGCAGAATATCTCACTCGTTGGCGTGACATCGTACATCGCGTGGTGTGGGATTATTGCGATCGCCACAATATCCGCCGCCCCAATCGCTGTACAACCGTGCAACCTTCTGGCACTAAATCTCTACTTACGGGTGCTTCACCTGGATGGCATCCCCCCAAAGCGCAAAGGTTTATTCGTCGTATCACTTGCCGTAAGAACGATCCCGTCGCGCTTGCCTGCGTTGACTATGGCTATAACATCGTGCCATCTCAATCTGACAAGGATGAGAATGGTAACTTGCTCAACGATCCTTTCGAGCCGAGATGTACAGAGTGGCTGGTGGAAATCCCTGTTAGCGTGATTTGGGCGGACTTGCCAGGAGCTGATACGGTTGATATCTCTAAGTTCACGGTCTTTGCGCAAATGGACTTCTACATGCAAGTGCAGAAATTCTACACAACACACAATACGTCGGCGACTTTGGAGTTACGCGAAGGTGAGATCGAGCCATTGGGAACGAAGATTTACGAGGCAATTCGCGATGATGAGGGTTATATCTCAGCGGCATTACTAGCACGCTTTGACGATCTACAAACTTTCCCCCGCCTGCCTTTTGAACCAATTGACAGGGAAACCTACGATCGCATGATGCAAGAAGTAAAAGCTCGCCGTACTACTGTTGATTTTAATACAGCATTACTGCGTTACGACACTAGCGAACAGCTAGTAGAAGCTGGCCCCGCCGGATGCGATTCGGACAAGTGCATGTTGCCAGAAGAAAAGCCAAATTCTTGAGCTTTTTAATTCATATATTTCAGTAACTTTTACTGACGAATCCCCCACCTAATCTAAAGATGGGGTTTTTTTATTCTTCCTGCGACATCTGAAGTGGATATGCCCCTAACTAATATATCGAAGCTCCGCATTGGGTAGTATCCCCTCAGCCAAAGTCAAAAAGTTAATTGCGATCGTGGAGGCAGATTGCGCACTCAATATTAAGTTATGTTAAGATAGGCATAATATTGCACTATAGAGAGGCTGGCAAGTGGAGCAAGCAGTTTTAGTAACAACTTTACTTACAGCAGGCGGTGCCGATCCGACTTGCTTTGACTGGAAAGAAGTATGGTATCCCATTTACTATGTGCGAGATCTCGATCGCGCAAAACCTAACTCCTTTACTCTGCTAGAGCAAAACCTTGCGATCTGGTGGGATAAACAGGCTGAGACCTGGAGAGTATTTGAAGATAAATGTCCACATCGCCTCGCCCCCCTTTCAGAGGGTAGAATTGCCGAAGACGGCTTATTGGAATGTCCCTATCATGGCTGGGCATTTTCAGGTACAGGAAAATGCGATCGCATTCCACAACAAACTGAGGGTGGAAGCGCGACAGCTTCAGCCCGAGCTTGCGTGCAATCTATGCCTACAAGAGTTTGTCAAGGGATGCTATTTGTTTACCCAGGTAACCCAGAGAATGCCGAAAACGTTAAGGTTCCTGCGATCGACATTTTGGAAGAATCGCCCGACGAGTGGGTCTGCATTGATACATTCCGCGATCTACCCTACGATGCGCTGACCCTGATGGAAAACGTGTTAGATTCCAGCCATCTACCCTTCACGCATCATCGCTCAGTGGGAAATCGTGCTAACGCTGCACCCGTCGATTTGGAGATAGTGGCATCGGGGAAATGGGGATTTCAAGGCAAGTGGGAGGAAGGCCCCCGTCGCGGCAAACTAGGTCGGCAGGACACGACATTTATTGCACCAGGTTTGATGTGGCACGACCTCACATCCAAGCAGTTTGGCAGAACTCTAACCGTTGTCTATGCTACTCCCATTCG
>JANMRU010000228.1:0-1853 GCA_031388585.1 Pseudanabaena sp. SOY_30_concoct_251
TGCCGTTTATGAAATTCTGCGTGGCGGTCTAGACTTCACCAAAGATGACGAGAATATTAACTCACAGCCTTTCCAACGTTGGCGCGATCGCTTCTTGTTTGTAGCTGATGCTATTCACAAGTCTCAGGCTGAAACCGGAGAAATCAAGGGTCACTACCTCAACGTTACCGCTGCTACCTGCGAAGAAATGATGAAGCGAGCCGAATTCGCTAAAGAGCTGAAAATGCCCATCATCATGCATGACTTCCTCACAGCTGGTTTCACTGCCAACACAACCCTTGCTCACTGGTGTCGTGATAATGGCATCCTGCTGCACATTCACCGTGCTATGCACGCCGTGATCGACCGTCAAAAAAATCATGGTATGCACTTCCGCGTGCTTGCTAAGTGTTTGCGCATGTCCGGTGGCGACCACATTCACACTGGTACAGTCGTTGGTAAGTTAGAGGGCGATCGCGCTTCTACACTTGGCTTCGTAGACCTACTGCGCGAAAACTATATCGAGCAAGACAAGTCTCGCGGTATCTACTTTACCCAAGACTGGGCATCAATGGCTGGCGTCATGGCCGTTGCTTCTGGTGGTATTCACGTATGGCACATGCCTGCTCTAGTAGAAATCTTTGGTGATGACTCCGTACTCCAGTTTGGTGGTGGTACCTTGGGACACCCCTGGGGTAATGCACCTGGCGCAACTGCTAACCGCGTTGCTCTAGAAGCCTGCGTCCAAGCTCGTAACGAAGGTCGCAACCTAGCTCGTGAAGGTGCTGACATTCTGCGTGAAGCTGGCAGATGGTCTCCTGAACTAGCGATCGCCCTCGAAACCTGGAAGGAAATCAAGTTTGAATTTGACACAGTAGACACTCTGTAAATTTCTAGACACTAATCTAGGAAGTTGGGTTAGGGGCTAGTAATATTTACTTAAATTCCTACCCCTATCCCCAACTGCGTCTATGGATCTTAAGCAAGTCGCCAAGGCCACAGCTAAAACCCTAATTAGTTACCTCACATATGAGGCGATGCGAACGGTGGTTAATCAGCTGCGTGAAACTAATCCACCCTTGGCGCACTGGCTGGCTGGGTTTTCCCCCAGCGGTAAGCTTCAAGATGGGGAAGTGTATCTACAGGCTCTATTGCAGTCAAATCAGGAGCTAGCTTTCCGCATTATGACGGTGCGGGGTCATTTAGCTGAAGAAATTATGGATTTCTTGCCTGAAATGGCTCGTACTGGCATTCAAGAATCGAATATGCGACTAAAGTGCCAGCATCTAGAGCGTATTGTCAATTTTGTGGAAACTGCTCCAGAAAACTTAGAGTTTGAGGCTCTAAGCAGCGAGCATATTGATGAAAATAGTGCAGAGGAACCTGTAGAAGAGTCTAAAGATTCCAATCTCTAGGTTTTAGGTTCCGATCGCTAAACCGTAAACTCCAAATATTTGGTCTAGAAAATTATGCAAACTTTACCTAAAGAAAGACGTTACGAAACCCTTTCCTATCTGCCACCCCTGAGCGATGCTCAGATTGCTAAGCAAATCGAGTACATTCTCACTCAAGGTTTCTTTCCTTGTATTGAGTTTAACGAAGTCTCCGATCCGACTGAATACTACTGGACAATGTGGAAACTCCCCATGTTCAATGCCAGAAGTGCTCAGGAAGTTTTGAGTGAAGTGCAAGCTTGCCGCTCAGCCTATGGCAACTGCTTTATCCGCGTTGTTGGTTTTGACAACATTAAACAGTGCCAAGTAGCCATGTTTATCGTGCACAAGCCAACTTTGAACCGCTACTAAATTTCTATTGGGATAGCGTTCTATATCGGATGCAATCCCTGTAGGGCGACTCAAATCTCAAATCTATAG
>JANMRU010000021.1:0-9148 GCA_031388585.1 Pseudanabaena sp. SOY_30_concoct_251
GAATATAACTTCACCAGAGCGGATGGGGACTAACCCAAAAATTGTCTTTGCCAGCGTGGATTTACCTGCACCATTAGCCCCAATCACTGCTATTAGTTCGCCCGCATGCACCGACAGGTTAATGCCCTGCAAAATATCCACTCCCTCCACATAGCCAGCAAAAACATCTTTGACGGTCAATAAGGGTTGCGGTGAAGGTTGGGTCGAATTCATGGGTGACTTAAAAATAATTCCTTGATTTTACACATCACCCGATCGCATTTATTGGCCAGGCTCAATCAGACCGCCCGCAAGCAAAAGATCGCCCTCATACCATACGGCAGCCTGTCCTGGCGTAATGCTAAATTGCGGTTCATCAAAAATAATGCGGGCGCGATCGCCGTTATCCATCGGTACAATCGTCGCGATCGCGGGCGGAGTGCGATAGCGGATTTGCACCTCAGCCCGAAATGGGTTCTCGGTTGGGGGCATTGATATCCAGTTGATTTGCGAGACCGTGCATTCGCGATCCTGTGCGGCATCGCGATCGCCTACTATGACTTCATTCTTGCCAGGATGGAGCGCCACGACGTACAACGGATGCGCTGCTGCTACGCCCAAACCCTTGCGCTGGCCGATTGTATAGTGATGCGTGCCATCGTGCTCGCCCAAAATATTACCCTGCGTATCGACGATATTACCTTTGCGGGCAGTGATGTACTTGTCCAGGAAATCTCGCATGGAGCCATGTGACTCAACTAGACATAGATCCTGGCTTTCAGGCTTATCTGCCGTGGCAAGGCCAAATTCTGTGGCGATCTGTCGCGTTTCGATTTTAGTGCGATCGCCTAGGGGGAAAACACAACGCCCTAGCTCTTCTTGCGGCACTTCATAGAGAAAATAGGATTGATCTTTAGTAGGATCGACGGCACGGCGGAGCTGATAGCGTCCTGAGGCGGTATCGTAATTGACGCGAGCGTAGTGGCCTGTGGCGATTTTTGCAATGCCTAAAGTCTCTTGGGCATATTGCAGCATGGGGCCAAACTTAACGGCTTTATTACAGCGTGAGCAGGGCAAAGGGGTGTTGCCAGCCGCATAGCCAGTTACAAGGTAGTTGATGATATTTTGCTCGAAGACATCGCGGCTATCGACGATCTCGTGGGGAATGTCTAACTGTTCGCAAATGCGAGCCGCATCAACCATGCCATCCGAACAGCATTGCCCCTTACCGCGCATTAACCACAATGTTAAACCCGTGACATCATAACCCTGTCTGTGCAAAAGTGCTGCTGCCACAGAGCTATCGACACCACCAGATAATCCAACTACTACCTTTTCCGTCATGACTTTAAATCGCGCCCTATGATTCACGGGCGACAAGATCGACAATATACATACATTCTAGTAGTTTTTGCTGAGACAGTCAGGCTATTCACGCGATTGCTTGAATCACATCGTCCCCTTAAATAGACCCTGTGGCCTAATCAGTAAAACTAAAACCATAATTAACAGACCCACGCCCAACTTATACTCCGTACCAATGCAGTACTTTGCCAATTCGCCTAAGCTAGCTGGACAGGTGGTGCTTACTTGCTGTGCAATACCAACGATCATAGCGCCAGTGATCGCGCCGTAAGGGTTGCCAATACCACCCAAAATGACAGCGGTAAACATGGGTAACACCAAAAACCAACCCATATTCGGCCGTATTCCAGTAATCAGACCATACATGCCGCCACCCAAGGCCGTCAGACTACCTGCAATTACCCAAGTCCAGAGAATCACTGCATTCACGTTGATACCCGAAATTTTGGCGAGCTCCGGATTATCGGCTACAGCCCGCATTGCCCGCCCAATTTTAGTATTTTGCAATAGGTAGTAAAGGCCAGCACCGACCGCGATCGCCATCCCAATTGTGACGATGCGGTTACCTGCAATCACTATTCCCATCAAATCTAGACCCCGTAACGTTGGCAGGGAATAGGTTTTAGGTGATGTGCCTGCGACTAGAATAATGCCATTACGAATCACTAATGCTAACCCAATTGAGACAATCATCATTGTGGTTGGTGTGGCTCGCCGAAATCGCAAAGGCTGCCATAGCAGCTTCTCAAATATTAAAACGGCGATCGTGGTAATCGCACAGCCAAATAGTATGGATAGCCAGATATTGAGATGCATACCTCGATCTGCAAACAGAGTCAGATATGCGCCTAGGGTGAGGATGTCACCATGGGCAAAGTTTGCCAGTTTTAAAATCCCATAGGTTAAGCTCAGTCCTACGGCAGCCAAAGCAATAATGCTGCCTAGTGCTATGCCCTCAATACCCGATTGCAGAAGTTCCTGCATATGCGATCGCCCTTAAACCCCTTAAACTGTATGCATTATGTTATCCCAGTTAGGTAATGATTTTTGAGCGAGGACTACCACAGCCATATCAATTAGCGAAACTTCCAGATCGGATCGGCAACACCAGCCTCGATGAAACCGCGATCGCGAATCAAACAGGCATGACATTTGCCACAGCCACCCTTAACCCCGGCGTAGCAGGTATGGGTCAACGCCATTATTTCGGCAAAGCGATCGCCCAGTACTTCTATAGCTAGCTGCACGCTCTCGGCTTTGGTTAAGTGCATGAGTGGCGTGTAAATCGCAAAAGCATTGGGATCGCCCCAGACTCCTTCACTAATTGCAGTTCCCATCGCATCTACAAATACTTGGCGGCAGTCATAGTAGCCCGCAAAATCAGCCTCGCATACCCCCATAAAAATATCTTTAATCCCTAATACAGCGGCACGGTTCGCCGCAATGCTGAGGAATAGAATATTCCGGGCTGGTACAAATGTCGATTCCACACCACCAGGCAACTCTTCTGTCGATTCATACTGCTCCAAGGGCGTATCAGATACCAGTGGCGAAGTACCTTTAAGGATTGGTCCTAACTGGATAATCTCATGGCTAGATAGCTTGAAAGCTTTAGCGATCGCATGTGCACTCTCAAGTTCAATCACATGCCGTTGCCCATAATCAAATGTAATCGCATGAACTTGCTCAAACTGTTGACAGGCAAGGGCGACACAAGTAGTTGAGTCTTGTCCCCCACTGAGAACGCACAGCGCTTTCGATCCTGACATGATAAATTCCTACCCTTACTTCACAATAACTGCACGATCTTCTGCCAGAATCCGAAAAAGTACTTCATCCGAGCGGGAATACAAACAAGTTGAAGTACAGGTCTCATTGATTTTGACGGCAAGTAATCCTGGTAAACCAGCCTGTTCTAGTTTCTCGAAAATCCATCGGGCCAGTTCTTCGCTGGTGGGACTCTCTAACTCGGTGGTTTTATTCAAAAAATGGTGATCTAGATAGTCATCTAAAAGTGGTTGGAGAAAGTATTTAATATCAGCAAAATCCATTACCATGCCTGATTTGGCACCACTCTTGACTAGAGATAAACCGCTCACATAAACTATGCCATGCCAGCTATGTCCGTGCAGGCGAGCACATTTGCCATCATGATATGGCAGTTCATGGGCAGCTTCAAATCTAAATTCCTTGCCAATCACCCACCGATCCGTCATGCTACGCCTATGTATTTATGGGTCTGTAATGAGAGTTTATAGTTTGGATTTTCTTTCAGAATCTCTAGAATAATCGGAATGGCGCGATCGCGCGCGTTCCATTCCGGCTGGAGAAAAATTGGTCGATCCGGCATTGCAGTTAGATAGTCACCGTAATAGTCTAATTCTTGACCAGTACTAATCACTAGCTTGATCTCATTTGCGCTAGCCCAGAAATGTTCTTGTACAGGATAATGCTCGCTGACATGTTGTTTGGGCGAGAGCGTAATCCAAGCTTCGGTGGCAATATCTTGCCAGAATGCTCCTGAAGTCTCGATGCTAACTTGTTTGCCCATATCTAACAGCGCCTGCACTAAATCCCCTAGATGCTTTTGGATAAAAGGTTCTCCACCACTAATGACAACGCGGGGCGACTTTAATTCGTCTAGCAATTGTTGGAGCGATCGCATGGTTCTGGGGGTATTTTTACCACCATCACTATAACCAGTATCGCACCAGGGACATCTGACTGGGCAACCAGAAAGGCGAATAAAATCAACTAAAACTCCTGTCCAGAAGCCTTCGCCTTGAACGGTGCTTTGAAAAGTTTCATGAATGGGAAATTGCAGCAAAATTGCGATCTATGAAAGTGATAATGCAATACATTTAGGTAGTACGTATCTCGAAGAGAATTCCACCGTGAGCTTAGCTAGTGGGCAACCAACCAAATAGTTTTGCGGCACCACCGATCAAAGCGACAATCAAAGAGACTAATACGCTGCGATTGATAAATTCCTGATTGTCAAGTCGTTTATCAATACCACTCACCTTCTCGTCCAGAGTTTTAATTTCACCTGATAGTTCTACTTGCCCAATTTCAAGTTTACTTAGTCGCTCATCTACTTTGTCAAAACGAGAGTCCATTTTGTCTATTTTCTGGTTAACCTCGGCAAACTTTTGGTTAACCTCAGCAAATTGCTTGTCCATTTTTTGGTTAACCTCAGCAAATTGCTTGTCTACCTTTTGCTCAAAGCGGGTCAAGACTTCTTCAAGCGTATAGGTGAGGTTAGGAGGATTGGTAGTCATAGCTAATCTGCTAAGTTGGACTCAAGTTGAACTAATTCTAATTTACCAGATTGCTATAGTGGTCAGGTTTGAAATATCAATTTCTGAATCACTACCTAAATTCACAGAATTTGAGATAAGAATTTCTGCGTGCGCTCTTCTTTAGGATTTTGGAAAAAGTCGGTTGGTATAGCCTCTTCCACGATCAAGCCGCCATCCATCAGAATAACCCTATCCGCAACTTCGCGGGCAAAACCCACTTCATGCGTGACCACCACCATGGTCATGCCCGAATCAGCTAACGATCGCATCACATCCAAAACTTCTCTCACCATTTCTGGATCGAGCGCCGACGTAGGTTCATCGAATAACATGATTTTGGGTTGCATCGCCAGAGCACGGGCGATCGCTACCCGTTGCTGCTGCCCACCCGATAGCTGCCCTGGATATTTATGAGCCTGCGGTAGAATATCTACCCGCTCTAAAAGTTGCAAGGCGACTTCCTGTGCCTTTGATTTCTTCCAGCCCCTTGCCCACATTGGTGCCAGCGTAATATTTTGCATAACCGTGAGGTGGGGAAATAGATTGAACTGCTGAAACACCATTCCTACTTCGCGACGAATAAGATCGACATTTTTTTGCCGTGGAGACAACTCGATGCCGTCTATGATAATTCGCCCCTCCTGAAATTCCTCCAGAGCATTAAAAGTACGAGCAAATGTAGATTTGCCAGAACCAGATGGTCCCATGATCACGACCACTTCACCTCGATAAACCTTCAGATTCACACCTTTCAGCACGTGAAAGCTGCCATACCACTTATGCACATCCTGCGCTACGATCGTGGCTTCCTGGACTTTTGCCGCAATATTCATCCTGGCAGCTCCTGAGTTGTTTGGCTTTCTGAAGTGGGCATTAAAAGTAGATTACTTATTATTCTGTTATACTACTGCACATGGCGGTGTAGCCAAGTGGTAAGGCAGAAGCCTGCAAAGCTTTTATGCGCCGGTTCGAATCCAGTCACCGCCTCTTTAGTCAATTCGCAACTCAAAAAGCTAATAGATAGTTGCTAACACCCATAGCTATTTCAAAGCCAAAAGGGTCACTATCTCTATAGAATTTCTATACAAACAGCAACCCTTTGTCAAAATGCGGATGAAAGGACTTGAACCTTCACGTCAAAGACACTAGAACCTAAATCTAGCGCGTCTACCAATTCCGCCACATCCGCGAATCGAATATATATCATACCTGCAAACTGGCAATGTGCGCGTACTCATCAATAAATTTTTCGCAAGTTGCCAATGTTAAAATTTTGTAAGTGGTACTAAACTGCAAATTATTTGCTTACGAACGCCTCTCTGTGCAACTACCCAAAGCTCACAAATCTCAAGCTCAGCCGATCTGTGCCCAGGTCTATCCGTGCCCTTGTCCTAAGCGCGGTAAGCTTAACCCGATTACGCTGACTGATGCCTTTGGTTGCGATCGCTGCTCGTTAATATTTGCCAGCGAAGATGATGGGTTCAGTTTGGTCCAGCTTGGTGGGATCGATCCCTATCGGCGTGCCTGGTATTGGAATGGTACGCGCTGGTATGCCATTCGCAATGCTAATCTCAAGTATGCTAGACAGCTTGCGCCAATTCAGATGGTTTTGGTGTCATCAGTTGTACTAATGTTTTTGTTATTAGTAGCTGTTAGCACAAAGAATTATCAAGTAATACATTTAGCAATTTTAGTTGCTATCCCTGTAATTCTTGTAATCTGCTGGTTAATACTGTTGCGTCGTCGGGAATCTTAAATTGTGGATCGAGCCATGAGTACAGTCACTACAGTGCCAGAAGATTTAACGGGCTTTGTCTACCAATCCCATGCAGCTTCTACGTTTCTCGCTTCAGTCAAGCTTGAGGAGCGCAATCGCATCCTCCTAGAAATTGCCGAGGTGGTCAAGCAACAACGAAATCAAATTCTTGAGGCTAATACCCTCGATCTTGAAGCCAGTCGAGAAATGGCTATTCCTGACATTGTGCTGGAGTGGCTCAAGCTTACACCTGAGCGCTTACAAAATTCAATCGATTGCATTAAGCAGCTAGCTGCTCTGCCAGATCCCTTATCTACTGGCAGTTCTAATCCTGATGGCTACAGGCGCGTACCGCTCGGGGCGATGGCATTTGTCTATGAGGCATTTCCGCAATTGGGTCTTGTAGCCGCTGGTATGTGTTTAAAGGCGGGTAATAGCCTGATTCTCAAGGGAGGTAGCGAGAGCATCAACTCAAATACGGCGATCGCCAATGCGATCAAAGATGTGATGCAAAAGTGCGATCTGCCTGAGGCAACGCTAGCGATCGCACCCAAAGGCACTGCAATCAAAGATCTATTAACCCAAGAAAAATATTTGCGTTTGGTAATCCCCTACGGTCGTCCTAGCTTTGTTCAACAGGTATCTAAGCAGTCAACCGTGACTGTGATGCCTTCAGTTATGGGCAACTGCTATGCCTATATTGCCCAATCTAGCAATCTGGAATATGCCAGTCAAATGCTCAAAGCTAGCCGTAGCAGCGACCCAGATCCTGTTAATGCAATTGAAAAAGCGATCGTGCATCGTGACTGGCTCGATCGCGGCTTAATTGATTGGATTATTAGTTTGCAACAACAGGGCCTAACCGTGCGTGGCTGCGATACTACTGTGGCCTACTGCCGCAACTATATGGATCGCCTCCAGAGTGAAGTTGCGGCTGAAACCCAGTGGGGAAATGCTTATCTTGATGACATCATTGCAATTAAAGTCGTAGATCGCCTGGATGAGGCGATCGCCTGGATTAATCAGTACAGCAGCGGCCATGCCGATATAATTTTGACTGACTCGTTGCAAGAAAGTCATCAATTTGCAACTCAGGCTAATAGCAGTACCGTATTTATCAATACATCAAACCAGTTCCGACGCTATGGTAGCCTCGACTCTAATGGGAACAAAAGGGTGATCTTAGGTATGTCTAGCCTGAAAACAAGGGGCTCATCGCGCCATCCAGGTGCGATCGACCTATACGCCCTGACCACAACTAAACGCATCGTCACAAGTTAATAAGCGCTAACTATGAAACTTCTACATACAATGCTCCGTGTTGGCGACCTCGATCTCTCGATCTCCTTCTACTGCGATATTTTGGGGATGCAGCTGTTGCGCCGCAAAGATTACCCCGATGGCAAATTTACCCTGGCATTTGTCGGCTACGGCGATGAGCAAAATAACTCCGTGATTGAGTTGACCCATAACTGGGACACAAAAAATTACGATTTAGGTAACGGTTTTGGCCACGTTGCTTTGGGTGTAGAAAATATTTATACCGCCTGTGATGCGATTAAAAATCTGGGTGGCAAGGTAACTCGCGAGCCAGGGCCAATGAAGCACGGCTCCACCGAGATTGCATTTGTGGAAGATCCCGATGGTTACAAAATTGAGTTAATTCAACTCAAGGATACGGCCTCCCCAGTCAAAAATTAGTAATGTTGGGGGTGTCGGGGCTGCGCCCCCACGCATGGGTTTCACCCCTTCACCCCATTTCAATTCAATATATTTTTATAGCGGGATGGGAGTAAAAGCAGAACATGAAAGGTAAACAAGTACTACTCACGGGCGGCACAGGTGGTTTGGGTACAGGTGTAACGAAAGTCGCATTAGCGCAGGGTGCGAGGTTGACAATTCCCTATAGAAGTCTCGTCGAGGTGGAACATCTGAAGCGGAGCTTGTCTGCCTCAGAGTTTGAACAGTTGCGCTTAGTTGCGGCAGACCTCCTCGACGAGCGGGAAATCTCCCAATTAGTAGATGATATGGGGCATGTCGATGTGCTAATCCATCTGGTTGGGGGCTTTGCCATGGGCCCAACCCACGAATTTAGCTTTGCCGACTGGAAATATCAGCTCGATCTCAACCTGAATACAACATTTTTGACCTGCAAGCATAGCCTGCGTAAAATGCTAGAGCATAACTACGGTCGTATCGTCACGATTGGTTCGCGAGGAGCCGTTCAGCCTTCTGGTCAGTTAGCTGCTTACTGCGCCGCCAAAGCCGGAGTGATTGCCCTGACTCAGGCGATCGCCGATGAAACGAAGGGTAAAAATATTACTGCCAATGTAGTTTTGCCCAGCGTAATCGATACACCTCAAAATCGACAAGCTATGGGTGAGGCCAATACCGACCGATGGGTCAAACCAGAATCCTTAGGGCAGGTGATTTGCTTTCTGGCTTCTGAGTCTGCTAGGGATGTGCGCGGTGCCGCGATTCCCGTGTTTGGTAATTTTTAGCGCATTTGCTCGCGTACCCAGTGCTGAAATTCCCTTCTTACTGCACTCATTGGTATTTGTTAGTGTCATGAATTATTCGCCACAGATTTACGGTCATGTTTAGCATGATCGCGCTCAATCACCAAGAAGAATACGGTTAAGCAACTGGTTTCGTGAGGGAAGGCACCAATTTCATCGGATTTGGTACGAAACTCGCGGAATAAACGCTCCAAATGATTGGTTGTGCGAATATGATGGTGCAAACT
>JANMRU010000109.1:0-11505 GCA_031388585.1 Pseudanabaena sp. SOY_30_concoct_251
TGAATGCCGAAGATAAATCGGTAAGCTATCAACAGGTAATAGTTTTCTTAGAATATTTAAGAAGGTTGGCGGGAGACCGCGTGGCGATCGCTACCTCTAAATCTTGAGGTTTAGTTTTTTGAATCAACTTTCCCTTACCAAATCTATCTAAATCTGTGCAGGAAGATAATTCTAATACTCACAATTCAACCTCTATGAAGCTAGCAATTTTTAAAGATAGTTTCTGGTTATTTTTAATTGCTTCGGTTGGAGTACACGCATTATTTCTTTTAGCTGCGCCCAACCCACTCGAACAAGCTGCCCCCCCAACTGAGATGGAGGTAGTTGGTACCGTACCTGTGGTAACTTTGCCGAAGAAAAAGGTGGCAACAGTACCGAAGTTGCCCCAAATACCAAAACAAGAAATATCTAGTCCTTCAGACAATCAAAGCCCAAGCAATCAAAGCCCAAGCAATCAAAGCTCCAAATCCACCTTGTCTACCCTTGTAGATGTACCTCAAAAAACAGAGCCAAAAAAATCAAAGCCAGAAAAACTGATTAAAGAACCAACCCAAAAACCTGAGCCTAAACCTACAGAAAAATCCGAGCCCAAAGTTGACAAAACAGATAAAACCGAGCTCCTAGAACCTCAGAAAGAAACCCCAACTGGAGATCCTACTAAAGTATCAGACGCGCAGGAACCACAGGATACAAACCCCAAGAAACCAGATGTAGGCAATTCCGATCTGGAGTCCGAACAAACTACCTCTGGGGCAACACTAAGCAGGGATCAATTTCGTCGCGAATTTGGCAAAATTTATGCCGAATATGCGATTAAATACGGTACTGAAAATGTCGTACAACGCATTATCCCCTCGCCACTAGAAACAACCGTATCGCAAGTATCCCAAACTATAGAACCAGGCGTTGAATGGATTCCACCATTAGAGCAGCCAAAAACTAATGATATTAAGGGCAAAAATGCAAAGGTAACTGTGACATTTATTGTTGACCCTAAAGGCAAGGTAGTTAAAAAGTCGATGTTCTCCAGTGATAATAGCAATGTCGATGCGATCGTGAAAAAAACGGTGCAGGGTTATGAAAGTAAATTTATGCCCTTAGAAGGTAAGATTCGCATCGTTACGATCAACTATGAATTTCCTGGTCGATCAATTTAATCTCTGAATTTTCTACCATATAGATATGCGGCAATCCTAGATCAAATGTAAATTTTGGGTAAAGGGGAAAAGCCTGCATAAATGGGTTTTCCCCCTTTACCCCTAAACAAATAAAAATTGATTGCTACAGCAAAATTTAACTATATCCAACTGTTTTTAACTACGTTTAAGTGCTTGTTTGAGGTTTATTCAAGTTGTCTTTAACCACAGTTTATTTTAGTATTTAATGGTTTGCGATCGCGCGGGGCAATATTTCGCTATTCTGAATATTAAAGAATTATTCCTATGACTATGATAGATATTGTGACTGCTCCTCTAACAGGTAAAACTCTTCTCCAAAAAGTAAAAGAAAGCAATCATTTACCCAAGCGCGAGCAAGCAAAACGCTGCGGTTATTTTTCCCGTGGTAAAGATAATCAGGACAGAGTTAATCTGACAGAATTTTATGAGGCACTTATAGCCGCTCGCGGCTATTCTTTAGACCCAGAGCAGTCTAAGGATGGTCGTGGTCGCGAACCAACATATCGTGTCAGCGTCCATAAAAACGGTCAAATTGTGATTGGTTCAACCTACACCCAATCTATGGGTCTAAATCCAGGTGATGAATTTGAAATTAAGCTGGGATACAAGCATATTCACTTGATTCAAATTGAAGATAAAGAAGAAATCGAACTTCACCAAAAAGCATCTTGAGTAATGTATAAATTAGTAACTATATAGTTGCTTAATAGTTGCTTAAACCCAGAAATTTAGGCAATTTTTTGAATTTTCGCTTGAGTTATTCTAGCCGTAGCAATCCTAATATGAATTGTAAGTTGGGGTGTGGAGACTGCGCCCCAACGAAGGGGTTACCCCCCTTCCCTCCTAAACAAATAAAAATTGATTGCTATATTAATTAGTACATCCCTCAAATCAACATATATTAAGGCCAGACTATGCAGCTTGTTGACACTCACGTTCATGTCAACTTTAAGGATTTTTTACCCGATCTTGAAGAGGTTAGATCGAGGTGGCAAAAAGCAGGGGTAATGCGTTTGGTCCATTCATGCGTTACTCCCGATGAGTTTCCCCAAATTCAAGCGATCGCCAATAAATTTCCTGAAGTTAGTTTTGCCGTTGGCTTGCATCCTCTTGATGCTCATAAATGGCATTCAGATATGGAAGCGCAAGTTCGTAATTTGGTTGAGAGCGATCGCCGCGTTGTGGCGATCGGGGAAACAGGTTTAGATTTTTTTAAGGCGGAAAACAAGGCGGAACAAATCGCATCATTTCAAGCACAACTGGGAATTGCGAGGGATCTAGATTTACCCGTAATCATCCACTGCCGCGATGCAGCTGATGCCACCCGTCAAATATTGCAAGATTTTAACGACCTAAGTCCAGATTCCCCCATACGCGGCGTTATGCACTGCTGGGCAGGCACATCTGAGGAAACACAGTGGTTTCTCGATTTGGACATGTATATTAGCTTCAGCGGCGTTGTCACGTTTAAGAACGCTCAAAGTTTGCAGGAATCAGCCAAAATTGTGAAAGGCGATCGCCTCTTAATTGAAACTGACTGTCCTTTTCTCGCACCTGTACCGCAACGAGGGAAGCGCAATGAGCCATCTTATGTGCTGCATGTAGCTGAGAAGCTAGCAGAGCTACGCGATTTGCCCTTAGAATCATTGGCAGCCCAGACAACCGAAAATGCTTACCGACTATTTCGGTTGTGAAAATTCCCTTTTTAGCAAATTGCTTAAATTTGCAACATATTGGGAATTTGACCAGTCTTAGTAAAGATAGCAATCCTAGATGAATTGTAGATTGGGGATTTTGGGGCTTCCCCCAAAAAAGGGGTTGCACCCTTTCACCCCTAGACAAATTAAAGATGATTGCGATATCAATAAAATGAGTTAGAAAGGTTTGAGGTGACTGCGGTGACACAATGGCATAAATCTCGGCTCCACTCGATGTGGAAAAGCCTGCAACGCTATCAAAGATTTTTTGTAGCTAGCTTTATCACAACTTTACTAGCGATTAACCTAAATCCTAGTATCGCCGAGGCACTGGATTGGACTGACTTAATTCGAGTCGTGCCTTCGGTAATTCAAGTAGTACAGCTATCCAACGTTTCTGATAGTCAAGAAGTGGAATTAGGTAAGCAACTCGATCGCCAAATTGCCTCAGAGGTCAAGATTAGTAGAGATCCTACAGCGATCGCCCTACTCAGAAGTATTGGTTCGCAATTAGTACCTAATAGCGATCGCCCTAATATGCCGTTCACATTCCAAGTTGTTGACGATAAAAATATTAATGCCTTTGCCACGATGGGGGGATTTGTTTACATCAACACTGGCACGATCGCCGCTGCGGATAATCGCGCCCAGTTAGCAGCTGTAGTTGCCCATGAAATGGGACATATTGCGGGTCGTCACTCCCTGGAGCAGATTAGGCAAATGGCTTTAGCACAAGGTGTAGCTTCGGTGGCAGGCTTGGATAAAGACCAATTTGTAAATATTGGTGTGCAGTTAGCCCTACGTCTACCTAATAGCCGTGAAGCTGAGTTTGATGCTGACCGTCGTGGTCTGACAACTGTTGGTCGTGCTGGCTATGCGCCGCAAGCTATGCCTGCGTTTATGCAAAAACTGGTGAGTAAATCTGGTGGTTCTTTACCAGGATTTCTCAGCACCCATCCAGGGGCAAATGAGAGAATTGTGGCATTAAACGAGCAAATCGAGCGGAATAATATGACTGGAACAGGTGGCCTCAACGATCAAAAATACCAAAGTGCTTGGCGCAATCGATTTCGTTAGTTGATGGCGAATTTTAGAGATTTACGGATCGAAATTGATAGGGCGATCGCTCCCAAATTGGGGCGGCCTGACACGCGGGTCTGTTCCTACATGTTGGTTAATTGTCGTATTCCTACTTGCGTGCTCGATCGCCAATTTAGTCTGGTTCCTGATTGGGAAGGGATTGCTACATTCAATCTAGAAATCCGTGATGGTGCGATCGCCTCTATTATCCCCAGTGGGATGTCCCAGATCGCCGATGCAGAAGAGGATATAGAAAAGATAGATGTGCGGCATGGCATGGTTTTGCCATGCTTTGTTGATATGCACACCCATCTCGACAAGGGACACATCTGGAATCGCGCACCCAATCTGGATGGTACTTTTTCTAATGCGTTGCAGGTGGTCGGGGCAGACTGCCATCGCTATTGGAGTGCTGAAGATTTATATCGACGCATAGAATTTGGTCTTAAATGCAGCTATGTCCACGGCACAAATGCTATCCGTACTCATTTAGATTGTCCTACTCATCTATCAAAGGTGAGTCTGGAGGTATTTAGCACTCTTCGCGACGTTTGGGCAGATCGCCTCATCCTACAAGCGGTATCCTTAGTTTCCCTAGATCGATTTATGGGAAAAGAGGGAGAAGCACTTGCCGATCGCATTGCAGAGCTAGGTATGGTTTTAGGAGGTGTAGCATATCTCAATCCAGAGCTGGATGCGCAGATCGATCGCGTCTTTATGCTGGCAAAGGAGCGTCATCTCGATCTAGACTTCCATACTGACGAGAATGACGATCCATCTTCTAATACTTTGCTGCGCGTGGCACAAGCAGCTCTGCGACATGAATTTAATGGCAGAATTACTTGCGGGCATTGTAGCAGCTTAGCGGTCCAAGACCCTATTACCGCACAAGCAACGATCGCCCTGGTTAAGGAAGCTGGGATCGGCATAGTGAGCCTTCCCACATGCAATCTATATTTGCAGGATCGTCACCAATCGAGAACTCCAAAGTGGCGAGGCATAACCCTTCTGCATGAATTAAAAGCGATGGGAATTGAGGTGGCGATCGCCAGCGATAATTGTCGCGATCCCTTTTATAGCTTCGGCGATCACGATTTATTACAGATATTTAGTATGTCCGCCCAAATTGCTCACCTGGATAGTCCCTATGGCGATTGGCTCAAATCCATAACCGCATCTCCAGCGCATTTAATGGGATTAAAAAATGCAGGCCAGATTGGGGTGGGATTACCCGTCGATCTTGTCATCTTTAAGGCGAGAAATTTTAGCGAATTGCTGTCTCGTCCTCAGAGCGATCGCATCGTTTTGCGTTCCGGTAAGGCGATCAATGCAACTTTGCCCGACTATTCCGAGTTAGACGATTTAATTCTGACTAACTGACTATAATAATGGCATAGCCAGGAGTACCTAATGGTTTAAACCTATTCAGAGTTTTTACTTGGACTCCTAACCTAAAAAACGCTACGGTTTTGGATACAAAGCTATTTAGGAGATTTGCAACATGGTTGCTCAAGTTCAAACACCACGCACCTATTCGCCAGAGGAATATTTAGCGATCGAGGTTGAATCAGAAACTCGTAACGAATATATTAATGGGGAGATAATTCCAATGGCTGGTGGAATGCCAAATCATAATCGCATTGTTCTCAATATTGCTAGTAACCTCAACTTTGCTTTCAAAAAACAACCTTATGAAGTATTCTCTACAGATCAACGTTTGTGGATTCCCCAACGACGGATTTACACCTATCCAGATGTGATGGTAGTGAACGGCGATTTGATACTTCAGGAAGGTCGCAAAGATACGATTACAAATCCTGTGTTAATTGTGGAAGTGCTATCAAAATCGACGCGCAATTATGACCAAGGCGAGAAGTTTGTTGCCTATCGCACGATCGCTACATTTCAGGAATATGTGCTAATAGATCAGTACAGTTACTCTGTGCAGCGATATGTCAAAACAGGCGTAAAAAAATGGGAATTCCAAGAATACGATCGCTTAGAAGATGAAGTTCCATTTGTGTCAGTACCCTTCACTATCCCCCTCACTGATATCTACGATAAAGTAGAGCCAGAGATGCCGGAGCCAGAATTAATTCAGGAAGTCGCATCCACAGACTTGCAAGAAATATCGTAATATGCAGGTAGTACGCGAGGATTGGAATAGCAATGACAGCGATCGCACCTCCCCAACCCCAAATCATCTACCCTTCTAGCGACGGCGAGCCTGTGCTGGAACTAGAAGTGCAACGACGACTAGCAGCAGAAACACAAGCTGAACAGGAACGCCAACGTGCTGATCAAGAAAGCCAACGTGCTAATGCACTAGAAGTATTATTAGAGCAATATCGATCGCAGTTTGGCGAACTTCCAGGTCATCCCACAACAGAAAGTTAAATTAATTTAATCCATGCGGCTAATTTCCCTGGGGCTAGAAAACTTCCGTCAGCACAAATCAACTGAGATTCATTTCCCCAGTGGGTTAACTGGCATCTTGGGTTCAAATGGATCGGGTAAGAGCACGATTTTAGAAGCGATCGCTTGGGCACTATATGGCAATCAGTCGGGTGTTACGAGGGGTGAGGCGGATACGCTGATCTGGCGATTGGCTCCAGGCAAAAGTAGCGCGATCGCCGAATTAACGTTTGCATTTAACGGCCAGACCTATACGGTAAAGCGATCGCAATCGAGCAGCAAGAGCACGGCAGAACTGCGCCATGATGGCAAAACGATCGCTAACTCCACCAAAGTGGTGAATGAAAAACTGTCACAACTTTTGGGTATGACCCACCAGGAATTCTTTAATAGCTACTTTACAGGTCAGAAGGATCTAAATTTTCTGGGTGCGATTAAAGGGGCTACCGAACGTGAGCGGTTTATTGCAAAAATGCTGGGCTACGAACGCCTCAGCGAGGTACAGGGTGCTGCAGGTAAATCTGGGACCCTGCGCGATCATCGGCGGCAACAGGAACGACAGGTTGATATTTTGGCAGGTAGCCGAGGCGATATCGAAGCGATCACTACCCAGATTGAGAATCAACAGGCAGTATTGACAGGAGCGCAGACTCAGTTAGAAAGCTCCAATAGCGCGTTGATTGCGGCAATGGATCGAAAACAAGTCCTAGAGCCTAAAATCAAGGAACTAGAGGTCGATCGCGATCGCTTCAACGATCTCGACCGCCAGCTTCAGGTACAGCAGGCAAATTTGGAGCAAGTAAACCGCCAGATTGTACAACTAACTCAGGAGCGCGATCGCTTTTCTATCGATGCCAAGAAATATACTGCACTCAGTTTGGAGGTTGCTGGCTACGAGCAAATGCAGTCCCAAGCAACTAGTCTTGCCGAACAGAAGCAAGCAGAGAACGAGCGGAGTAAACTGCAAGTCCGTGCCGTCAAACTAGAGTCTGAGATATCCAATCTGCAAAAGCAGCTAGCAGACCTTGAGCATGTGGATTCATCCTTGTTACAGAGCCAGGTAGCGATCGCCAATTACCAAAAACAGCAACAGGCACATGCCAGCGAGAGCCAGGCGCAAACGCTGATATGGCAAGAGCAACAAGCCGATCTCAGAGCAAGAATTAAAACCGAACAACAAAACCTCAAGCAAATTGAAAACCAAAAAGGTGCGATCGCCACAGCAGGGCATGAAGGTATCTGTCCCACCTGCGAGCGCGCCCTCAACGCAGAATTTGATACGGTAATCGATCGCTTCACGACTCAGATCGCTCACCTAAAGTTGCACATTCTCGACTGGCAATCCCAGCTTGAGGGATTAAATACACCACCTGCGACATTAGCTCAACTGCAATCTACTCAAGTACAGCTAGCCCAGACCATATCGCAAGTACAGAAACAAGAACAGAAACTCACCGCAGATTTAGCAAAACAACAGCTATGGCGCGAAAATCTTGCTAATAAGCAAATGGAATGCGATCGCTTAACCGCCGAAATTGCTCCGATCTCTCCCAATTTTGATGCCGTAATCTACGAGCAACTCATTGCCCAAGTGCGATTACTCAAACCAAAATATGAAGACTGGCTGCGTTTGGCTAGCGCCCCACAACGGCTCAGTCAAATTGACATCCAATTAACCAGTCAGCAACAGGAGCAAGCGCAGCTCTTAAATGCAATCGCCCAGCTCGATCGAGAACTTGCGATCCTCAACTTTCGGGAATCAGAATATCAGCATCTCAAAGTCGCGATCGCCCTTGCCACTAATGAACTGGAATCCGCAAGGAATACTTATGCTAATGCACAACAGCAAGTAGCACTCGCCAGCCGCGATCTAGAAATAGTTCGTCAACAAGAGATAGAGTTTCATCTTAAGGATAAAGAATATCAAGCGGCCAAAAAAGAATTAGCCCTGCTCGACGAACTCGATCTCGCTTTTACCGAAATGCGTCAGCATCTTACAGAGCAGATCCGTCCGCAGCTTGCTGATAGCGCTAGTATATTTCTCAATCAGCTAACTGATGGACGTTACAACGCCATCGAGATCGATCCTAAATACAACGTTATTGTCTTAGATGATGGCGATCGCAAACCCGTAATCTCAGGCGGAGAGGAAGATATTGTCAATCTCTGTCTGCGTTTAGCAATTTCCCAAATGATTACAGAACGGGGCGGTCAACCATTCTCTTTGTTAGTTTTAGATGAAGTATTTGGCTCGCTCGACCAAGGGAGGCAGGATAATGTTTTGGGTCTACTACATGCTCTGGAACAACATTTTGAGCAGGTATTAATCATCACCCATATCGAATCGACAAAAGAAAGCCTTAACCATACGATTCGCTTGGAATTCGATCCTCAACAGCAATGTTCGCGCCTGGCAATGTAGAGTTACCTAAGCCACCCTTTAAGTTTGAACCACATCTGACGCAGTTGCCAAAACTTACTAGTTTCCATCGCCTCAATTGTTGACTTCAGATGCGTAATCTCAGATGCGTTCGCCTGCAAATTTTCCTCAGATTTTTGATGGCGATCGCGCGATCGCTCCAATTCTAACTGTGTCCTCTGCAATTCTATACGCAAGCGATCGAGCTCAAGCATTTTCTCGAACGCCACAAATTCCTTGTCGGCGATCGCATCAGCAAGCCTGGGAGTATATAAATCAATGTGCTTGGAGCAAATGTAATGTATCAGACGTTTTTGATTGTCTGGCTGCTTACACGTCTGCACCATCGAGTCAGAGCGCGTGCGATAGTCAAACATCACTTCAGGGATATGCCAGAACTGCCACCCCTTCTCCGCTGCCCCCAGCCAAAAATCCCAATCTTCATAGCCCAGTTTATCGGGCATATTAGGATCGTATCCGCCGCAATCTTGCCACACCTGTTTGCGAAATACAGCACAAGCATCGATATAATTCCCGAGCATCAACCGATATAGATCAAAATCTGGTAACGACCAAATGCCAGTAGTTTCACCGAAAAACTCCATATCACCATAGACAATGCCAATTTCAGGAGATGCATCCAATATGGCAATCCCTTTTTGCATGTAATCAGGGCGAATTTTATTGTCAGAATCTAAAGGTAGGATATAGCGACCACTCGCGATCGCTATACCATGATTGCGGGCATTAGCTAAACCCTGATTCTCTAGATCGACGACCTGATAACCGCGATCGCGTAAATCGTGCAGAACACTGAGCGTATACACATCAGTCGAACCGTCATTGATAATAATTACCTCGTAATTGACCGAGTAATCACTATTTTGCGAGGCTTCTACCGTAGCGATCGCATCAAGAATATATACACCATGATTGAAACATGGAATCACTACAGAGATATCTATCACATCAACCTTGACTATTCCAACGCTCCGCCGCAGTTGCTACAGCAGTATCAGTATTTTTCTGATTCAACATCGCAAGTTGCAGTTCCTCATAGATAATTTTGCGCAGCTTATCCAAATTTTTGGCAGGCGGAATCAATACTTCCGATTGTGCCAGTTGCGATGCACTGATCGTGCGGGCTTTATCCGAGGCCGAGGCCCCAGTTCCGATATAGGTGAAATAAGGATCGGCAGAAGATTTAATTGTCGAGGGTAGCGAGTTCTCAACTTTCGAGAAATTCAACTGATTCTGATTGTTGGTCAAAAATACAGCAAATTTAACCCCCAAATCGATATTTTTCGCCGCAGATGGCACTACCACATTCATCACCGCTGCACTCTTTTTGCCATTAGCACCAGTGATTTGCGCTGCCACATCTGATACCTTAGCGATATCCGGCGCATTTTGAGTCACTGTCTTCAGAAACTGCGGCCCTGTGAGTAGCACAGCCAACTCACCCGCCTGATAGAGTTCGATCGCTTTTCGATGTCCTTCATTCAAAATCTCACGCGGAATCAACTGCTTTTGGAATAGATTCACCCAATAGTTAAAGGCGGCTTTGCCTTCAGGACTGTTGAAGCCTGCTTTGCCATCATTAGTGAGTAGTTGCATACCCATCTGCACCATCGATTCTAATACCTGACTACCATCCATCGTCAGCATAAAAGCGTACTTGCCAGTTTTAGCTTTTATCTTTTCAGCGGCTGTGGCTAACTCCGCATAGGTTTTTGGTGGGCGTGCAGGGTCAAGTCCCGCCTTTTTAAACAGGTCACGGTTATAGATCGTTACATCGGTAGCGACATACCAGGGTAACCCGAAGGTCACACTGCCCAGTTGATTTGCTTTCCAGATGTTTGGGAAATACTGCGCGATCTCTTCTGGGGTTAGCTTTACCTGCATATCCACAAGGGCGTTTTTCTGGGCAAGCTTTGAGGCAAATTGCGGATTAAGATTTACGACATCTGGGATGTTATTAGCGGCGATCGTGCTGAGAATCTTACTTTCCATGTCACCCCACGGTACATCTACCCACTCTACTTGGGCACCTGGGTTTTGCTTTACAAATGCGGCGATCGCCTCGGTCATATAGGCATCAAACGTCGGCTTCAGTTGCATTGTCCAGAAAGTAATTTTATTGCTCGTCCCCTGGGGGGTAGTGGTCTGAGCGCCACAGGCACCCAGCAGGAACAGGGCAGAGGTTTGTAGGAACTTTCTTCGGGGGAAATGCATAGCGATCGCTTCGTCTTAGTAATTTAATAATCAGGTATCAGTTGTTATCTTACCCGACTGGATGCTCCCCGCCCCCCCAGAATTGATTCTGAGATCTTACGAATGAGCTTGGAGCCATGCTTCTAAATCACCAATGCGATCGAAATCTAGAATTGCTTCTGCCAAACTTTCTAGTTGAGTTGAGGATAACTGCTGGATCTGCGATCTTAAATCCTGACTCACAGAACCAAGTTTTAGTGTAAGTTGTCGCAAGAGCAGGGCTATCTGTCCTTGTTGCATACCCTCCTGTTTCGCATCTTGATAAACGCGAGTATGCTTAAGATCGTCCAAAGTAAACATGGCCTGAATCTCCTCTCGACTTAATTTGGGAAATTTGTAAACTAACACCGTCTCAATAAATTGTACTACTTCCTCCCGTAAGGCAGGTAAGGCTTCTTGCTCTACTTGTATGGTCAATTGCTCGATAAGTTGTGGTGTTTTA
>JANMRU010000151.1:0-3853 GCA_031388585.1 Pseudanabaena sp. SOY_30_concoct_251
CTCGGCATCGACAGACAGTACCAATACTGTTTGTGATGCGGCTTGAGGATTGGGCTGTTGGGATATTTCTGTGGCTACCCACGCCTCAAACTGCTCGCAGGCTTTTTGGCTTTTGCCACTCCGACTACTCCCTTGAATCCATAAATTTGACATCTCTGATTTCCCTACCCTAGCTGGGTTTCATATTAACCTGTTCGGGTGGGCGACGGATGGGGTGGGCAGACACACAGATCTCCCCATCCGTGGCGATTAGGAATTTTGGCGATGTTGCTGGAACCAGGACTGCAATAACTGATGACATTCCACTTCGCGGATGCCCGCGACTACCTGCAAACGACGATGAAATGATGCAGCACTATCGGGAAGATTCATCGCGGTGCGAATTGCGCCAGTTTTAGGATCGTCAGCACCATAGACCAGAGTACCTATCCTCGCCTGCACGATCGCTCCAGCACACATTGGGCATGGCTCAAGCGTCACGTAGAGAGTACATGTGGTTAGATGCCAATCTCCGAGAGTCCTAGCTGCTGCCCGAATTGCCAATATTTCGGCATGGGCGGTAGGGTCGCGATCGCGTTGTTTACGATTTTCACCCGTGCCTAAAATCTTTCCGTCGGCATCGATCGCGATCGCACCCACAGGGATTTCTCCTTGCACGCCTGCTTGTTTTGCCAGGGCGATCGCTTTATCCATCCATTGCTGATGTTCATCAAACGCAATCTCTACAGACATGAATATTGCTTATAATTAAGGTATAGGAATCAAAAAAAGCAGGTGGAATGTGAATTGCTTCAGGCTTGTGCAGGGTGTCAAAATCGCGCTAATAGCGACGATAGCGATTATGTTTGAGCTCCCAACTTTTGCAGAACCACTTATAATTCAAAATTTACCAGACGGCAACTACATTTTCTCCTCAAAGTTACCCGATCGCAGTAAACATCGAGATATCCAGCTTGCTGGTGCCGAGATTTACGCTCTTCAGAAAACTGGGAACAAGGTAGTTGGCGAACACTTCGTTGCTAACTCCAGCGATGCCAATTGCTTTAGAGGTACTGTCAAGAATAGCGTCATTAGTGGTGAAGCGATCGCCGTTCCCTTTCCCCTCGAAACCTCTAAAGTCGAAGTATTTACAATCTCAGGAAACTTGCAAGAATATAAGCTGCTAAAGCCTGAGAGTATTGAATATGCCAAAAGCAGCGTGCAGCGCTGCCGCGATCGCTTCAATCGCTATACCAAATCCTGACTACTCTCAGAAAATCCTTAGGGAGTTTGACGGGGGTGTGGTGTGGCGATCACTTCAAGCAGATGCTGCGACATGACATCACCAAAATGCTGAATCTCCAAAAAATTAGCATCCTCAAGCGCTGGTTTATAGATCTTAAAAGTCCTCTTTATTCCCAAAGTTGCGGCGCTTTCCAGTGGCCCAATAAAGCTAATATCGCGATCGAGAAAATATGGCTGGTTCATCCAATCATTCATTTGAGCGCTATTCAAGAAGTAGCAACCAGAGTGGGGATTAAGCGCTGGTTGTAAGCAGATGGATTTCCCCATCACTTGAGCTGCGAACTTGGCATATTTGCGATCGCCAAAGACATCTGAAATTAGATGCGATTTAAGGTCGCCATCTATATAGATTTTGCGAACAGGACTGCTATTTGATATTTCGTAACGATTGGGCTGAAGCAGACATCTGCGATCGGTGAGTTGAGTAAACCAACTCAATTTTATAAAGAACCAAGGGTCTTGCAAAATCAAGTCATCTTCCAGAAAGCAGTAGTAATCGTACTGGCCAATACGTTCGGCTAAAACAGACTGGCACTCAAATCCTAGCAACGGCGGATCGGCATTAGTATCGTGATGCTGGTAGAAGTGCGGTAAGCTCGGTAATCGATCGAGAAGGTGACAACCTCTAGTCGTACAAACGACAATATCAATTTGGTGTTGTTGAGCGCAATTTGCCTCCAAAACCATGCCTTGAGCATAGCTAAATCCGTATTGAGCCTTGCCAAACAACTGATTCAGGGACTCCAAGCATTTACGCAAGGCAAGAACGCGCGACTGAGAGTCTTTCCGAAGTGAGCCATGCCGCCCATTCGCATCCCCTTTGGGTTCGTAAAAGTGAGGAATAGTCACAAGAATGCGCATGTGAGGGTTAGTAAAATGTTCTTAATTTTTCTGTTCTAGTTTATCGATCTCAAGCGCCTTAAATAGGCGCTGGGACATAACATTGCCAGAATGTTGAATTTCAAGGAAACTAGCATTCTGGCGAACTGGCTTATAGATTTTAAACGTGCGGAATATTCCCAAAGTAGCAGCACTCTCAAGCGGGCCAACAAAACTAGTATCGCGATCGCAGAAGTGGGGCTGGCGCATCCAAAAGGCCATTTGCTCGTTATTCACAAAGTAACAGCCTGAATGCGGGTTGCCTGCCTTGCTAAAAGATAGCTGCTGGCGCATCACCTCCCCATTCAAATCTTCCTGTTCGCGAGGCGAATGAAACTGGCAAAGATACTTAGGATCGATACCACCATCGATATACACTTTTTGGAAAGCGTCTGAGATTGTCAACTCGTAGCGGTTGGGTTGGAGTAAGTTTTCAGTTCCCGCAACTTGTGTAAACCAGTTCAATTTTGCAAAAAAACTAGGATCTTGCAAAATCAGATCGTCTTCCAGAAAACAGTAATAGTCGTAGGAGTTGATATGTTCTGCCAACAGAGACTGACACTCAAAGCCTAATAACATCGGCTCGGCATTTGTGGCGTGGTGTTGGTAAAACTGGGCTGAAATTGATAATTGATCGAGGAGGTGGAAATCCTTGGTCGTGCAAATAATGATATCCAGGGTGTGAGTTTGGCACTGATTGGCGTAATAGAGGCTAAAAGGGTCAAAATGACTAGCGTATTGCGCCCTGCCAAACAGGTGATGTAAAGACGAGAGGCAATTGGCTAATGCCATAATACGCGGCTTAGGATCTTTAGACCCCGAGCCGTATCTTCCATCCCCATCGGGGTTAAAAAAATGAGGAATAGTGACAAGAATACGCATAATGGCTGGTCTTAAGGGCGTTAAGTGCAAACGTTTTAGCGCTTAGATCTCTCTTATCGCGATCGCCAATTTGGTTAGGCCGGGGTGGAGAGGAAGAACCCCTCCATAAGGGCATTTCCCCACATCCCCAGTTAAAATCTGTCCTAGCGAATCTAGGCATTGACGATACATATTCGAGCGCGATCGCACTTACCGAACAACATGAATATGCGATCATAACTTTAGAGATTCTTAATAATTTTAAAGTGCTAATGAGCAAGATAAATTTTAGCGAACGGGGAAATAGGCGGCGACTAAAAGCGGCGGCAACGCTAGCCTCTATTTACACCAGTACGATCGCGCTGCACCTGACCCCCTGGGGACAAAAAATTATTTTTGCTTTAGCCGCTGTTTTAGGGGTACATGCCCTCCGCCTAGTATTCACGCCACGCCACCCACAACCAGGCTTGAACTCTGAAATAGATGGGGCAGAGTTACCCTTTGTGTCTTTACTCGTGGCAGCCAAAAACGAAGAAGTTGTAATTGCCCGATTAGTCCAGGAACTTTGCCAGTTAGACTACAGGAGCGATCGCATGGAACTGTGGGTAATTGACGACAACAGCAGTGATCGCACCCATGAAGTTTTAGAACGCCTCAAACAAAAATATCCACAATTAAAGACGCTGAGACGCAGCGAGGGTGCTCAGGGAGGAAAGTCTGGGGCATTAAATCAAGTCTTACCACTGACTAAGGGTGAAATTATTGGGGTATTTGATGCCGATGCCCAAATACCTGCCAATTCTTTATTTGCCCTGCTACCCCTATTTCA
>JANMRU010000159.1:0-4354 GCA_031388585.1 Pseudanabaena sp. SOY_30_concoct_251
AATTGGAGGTATTGAAGCTGCAGTCTAAGCAAAATCATTTTGCGCTTAAATCGAAGTTGTACCTTCAGGCACTGAAGCAAGCATTTGCTGCGTGGCAGTCCCTGAAGCCTTCTCAGGTATCCGCGTAAGGTGAGTTAGTAAGACGGGTACAGGTATCACGATTGCAAAGTCTTTGATATCTCCTTGGAAATCATTTGCCATCGTCAAAACAGTACGATTACTGTCGCGGGCAATCACGACTTGAGAGGCTTTGTTATAGAGCTTGATGTCAGCTTTGGCAACATAGAAGCCACAAAATGCTGATGCAGGCAGGGCAAAAGATAGTATGAGCACGCAAACCAGGGCAATGCTGACTAAAGTTCGTAATGGTTTCATAGCGATCGCAAAAATTATTGACAAGGGTTTATGAGTATTTGAGAATTCAAGACATTTAGCCTAGCGGCATGGGAAGTAGTTTTTGATTTGCGGATCGATTAGAGAACCCTCTCCATGTAAAGCGCGGTGCAGCCCAAATTCGATCTAGCAAAATTGTCAATGGGGAGAGTGCAAACAAGCTCCAAAACACTGCTGTAGGAATAAAGAATAGATTGGTGAGGATAAATGTGAGAAGCGCAATACACGCAGCCCAGATTAATCGAGCTGTTCGCGCATTGGGAATAGAACGCGGATCGGTAATCATAAAGAGGGCAAATAGCAGGAGCGATCCGCTCATTAGACGATGTGCTAATACATCCCAAGTCCACCCTAGCCAGAGATTACGTGCCATTTCCAGCAAAGCATAGCTGCCAAGAAAGGCTAAAGAAGTATCCAATCGCCCCACGCGCTTGAGTACGACTCCACCAGCACCTGCAAAGATTAGGGCATACATCATGCCGTCACCCCACTGCCCAGGCGATACCCATGCATCATTAGTAAAGCAAAGTGCGGCAACGATCCCAAAATTACCAGGGTTAAACCAATGCTTGCCATTTGCTTTAAAGATAAACTTACTCAGAATGGCGAGACAGGCGGCAAAAGCCATTGTATAGTAATGCTCCGATCGCAAGAGCAAACTCAACCCTAAAGCTGTAATCGTGGCACTACGCCAATTGAACTGCCAATTTATTTGTCGCAATTGCCAATTGAAATTGGGATTTTTAGGTTTTGCTCTGTTGTCTGAATTATTAGCAGATCGCCACGCTAAAACCTGAACAGAAATCTGTGCTAACCATTGCGTCAGCCAGCAAGCTATAAATGTTGTGGCGATCGCCTCAGGGTGAAGCGTCCAATCTCTTGTTCCGATACCCAGGCAGAGGAAAGTGGCGAGAAATAGGATCTGATCGTTGCGAGCATCCCATTTAGCGACTTTTCGGGTATCTTTATTGGCATCTTTAATCTGGAGCAGCATGGCATTTTAATTAAATGATCTTGGCAATTAGTATATAGATCATTAATATAGCCAGGCTGGTCGTTTCATTTTCTGCAACACTATCAAGACTTACAGCAGTTTTTGATCGAGTCCACCACAAAAAGCTGGTCGCAGGGGCGCAGCCTCCGCATGGGTTTTAATGATTTATCTGTGGTAGGTTTGGTCGCAATTTGCTGTAAGCATAACTGCCCAAGAACTCAAGTTCTTGGCTCAAAGCTAAAGCAGTCTAAAATAATGCCTGCAATCAACTTGTTGGAAAAGGTTTAAGCTTTTAGCCTGCAATTAATTGTAAGGCTTTTGCGTTAAAGTCCTGATTATGCAGGAAGAGGTGCTTGATTAGGTGCTTTTGCCTCGATCGCTTCCAAACGACTCTTTAATTCTTGATTCTCTTTCTTCATCTGATCCATCTCCTCACGCAATTGCTTGATGCCTGCATCAGCACCGATCGCTTTCTGTACTTTTTGCACTGCTTCATCTGCCATCCGCCGCACACGCCCATCAGGAGTGCTATCCGCTAAGCTTTGCAGAATTCCAATCGCCGCAGGACTATCTACCTGCCCCAAGGCAATAACCACAGATACTTGGGTGAGAAAGAAGGTTTCACCTGATAAAACCTGCAAGCGGTTGAGGATTTTGGCAGTTTTAGGCTTGGCTTGGGCTTTACCCAGCGCTCCTAAAGCCCGAATCGATGCTAAACGTAGCGGTTGCGGTACATCGGGAGCCGTGTATTTCAGCACAATCTCTAACGCTTCATCAGATTCTTTTAGTTTGGCTAAGCCTGCGATCGCGCCTGAGCGCACCACTTCATTCCACCCTTTCCTCTCTGTGAGGATCTCTTGCAACCATTTAATTACCTTTTCAGGATCGTAGTTGGGTAGAGCTGCGGCAATCTCACCAATGCAGGAAGCAGCAGTGGATTCCACTAAATAGCTAGGATCTCCTTTCTTTACGAATGGCTTGATCGCTTGCAGACTTTCCTCAGTCTTAAACTTGCTCAGTCCACTAATTACCGCCTTGCGTACCCTTGCCTCTTTATCCTCCAATCCCTTGACGAGGGCTGCATATGCCTGATCCAAATTAATCGAAGCCAAAGCGTCAGCAACTTCCACGCGCACACCCCAGAATGGCTCTTCAAGTAATGCTTTCTCCAGAGCTTTGACTGATTCCAGATTTCCCTTCTTTGCCAATGCTTCAGCGCACTGAATTTTAGCTAGCGGGTCGGGATCGAACTGCAAGCCAGCCTTCAGTTCTGCAAGTCCATATTCCAAAGTCACTTGCTTAAGGTAGTTATTACCGCGATCGAAACTAATAAAGGTGGGCTTGGAGTCCAAGGGAAAATAGAAGGCTTGTTCCTTCTCAAATATTCTCACAGTGAATGTTTTCAACTCAACTGATTTCTCTAATTCTTCGGCAATTGATTCTGCAAAGCCAAAGGCAATTGGAATCCTGAGGTCGAAGAGTTCTTCTTGGGTTTGCGCTACTGTAACTTTCGCCAGTTTATTATCGTCATCCCAACTATATCCAATTTTGTACTCAGGATGTCCACCACGGAAGACATACTGATCGAAGAGAAATAGCACATTCTTACCTGTTGCCTGCTCGATCGCTCTGATCAAGTCAATCGTTTCTACAGTTTTATGGGCATTTTGCCGCACAAAGGTATGGATGGATTTCCAAAACAGATCTTCACCTAGCTCGGTACGCAGCATGTGATAGACACAACCACCCTTTTCGTAAATGTGTCTATCGTATAGCTCGATCGCTTCACGATAGACATGGGTAACCATGGGACGACGATAGCGCTCGGCATCTTCAGTCAGGTAGCTGCGAGCTTCACCCAGACGGTAATAGGCGGCATCTTCTGCACCATACTCATGTTCTGTCCACAGCACCTCAGCGTATGTAGCCGCACCCTCTTTAACCCAAGCATGAGACCAATGTTTAATTACTACTAGATCCCCAAACCATTGGTGAGCTAGTTCGTGAGCTACGAGACTCTCAGTGCCACGATTATCCAGGGCGGCGCGTTCATCCAGGACGCAGCGATCGGTCAATAACGTCGTGGAAGTATTTTCCATCCCACCGAAAATAAAATCAGCCACGCACACCTGAGCGTACTTAGGGAAGGCGTAGTCATAGCCATATTTCTGACTAAAAAACTCAATCATGCGGGGCGTTTTGCCCATGCTCAAAATCGCTTCAGCTTCAGTGCGAGAGCGATCGACATAGTAGGTGACGGGTTTATCGCGCCATTGATCTTTGACTTCCAAAAAGTCACCGATCGCCAGCGTCATTAAATAACTAGGATGCACCTCACTTTGCACCCAACGGTAAATTTTGTCATTCCCCTCTGGGGTCGTGCTGACCAACTCACCATTGGAAATCGCCATCAGATTACTCGGCACCCGCACAATAATTTCAGAAGTGGCAAGCTGACCTGGATAGTCAAAACAGGGAAACCAATAGCGCGAATCTTCATCTTCACCCTGTGTCCATACCTGTGTAGGCTTTTTGGGATAATGCTTGGTGGGGGCAACAAAATAAATGCCCCGCTGTGGTTGCACGGCTGCATAAGCAATTGTTAGCACCACGCGCTCGGCGATCGTTGTCGGTCTAGCTAGCTTCACCTTTACAACTTCGCCGTCATAGTCAAATTCTTGGGTAATACTACCAACATGTACCGAGGCAATTTCTAGATTCACCGCATCAAGCGTCAGATCGGTAATGCCATCGCGCACTGGATTCAGCCGAATTTGGCAAACTCCCCGTAGCGTTTGGTTGGGAATATCTACGCTTAGGTTCAGACAGATATGCTCTACTTGCCCAGGGCGATCGGGATTATAGTGGGGCTTGGCACCCGGCATTTGGAAAGGTTTCCGCGTTTTTTTGCCATCATTGCCATTATCTGTGTCCCAGTTAGCCATAGATTTCTGCTCTAGAAGTTTG
>JANMRU010000270.1:0-5247 GCA_031388585.1 Pseudanabaena sp. SOY_30_concoct_251
CGTATCTCGCAAGAGTTTCATTGGGGAACTTTGCAATCAGTCGAATCCTAGCGATCGCCTATGGGGAACGGCCTCTGCTTGTACGGTGGCGATCGCAGGCGGCACAAATATTCTACGCGTGCATAATGCCAGAGAGATTCAAGATGTCTGTTGTGTTAGCGATGCTATTTACCGCCAGGTCTAAATCAGCTATCACATTCTAAGGTGTCGCGGGTTTTGCGTTTTGTGACTGAATTAGTGCCGCTGGCATCCAAACAAAGCTTCTGACGTAGTGGTTCTCGCAAATCTACATCAGTGAAGTCGGCACCTGTAATTTGGGCTTTTCTGAAAGTTGTACCGTAGACAAATGAGCCCTCCAGCAAGGCGTTGGAGAGATTGACCTCATCCATACGTGAGGTGTCAAGCGTACTGTACCTAAGATCGGCATTGCTAAAATCCGCACCCATCATATCAGCACCAAATAGACTTACTCCCTTAAGATCGGCACCAACAAATTTAGAACCCCTTAGGACTGCTTTGTTAAACTGCGAGCCTTGTAAAATTTTGCCAGAAAAGTCAGCGCCCTCTAGTAATTGCTTATCATAGTTTTCAGCCAAGGCTATGTTACTGCCGAGAGTCAATACTAGCAAGCAAACGATCGCGGCCATTAGTCGCCGTAAATTATCAGCCCAAGAATTAGTAAATAATTTCATAGATTTGATCTAGTCAGTAATTTTTAAAGTTAAATTAGATAATCTTCAGGGTAAGAACAATCTTGTCAAAACTGCCGCCAAATAAACAAGCAGGTAATGCTGGCGAGAATTTGGTCGCGGAACTGCTCAAAGCCAATGGATGGAAAATCATCGCAACACAATGGCACTGCCGCTGGGGAGAGCTAGACATAGTTGCTCGCGATCGCTCATGGCTTATCTTTGTAGAAGTTAAAACCAGAAGTTATAACAGTTGGGATCAAGGAGGGCTCCTCGCGATCGCGACACAAAAGCAGAGAAAGCTGGGTCGCGCGGCTTTAGAATTTCTGAAACAGCATCCCGATCTAGCTGACCTTGATTGCCGCTTCGACGTAGCACTTGTGCTAAAGAACGAAACGGATACAAAACAGCTATCCTTTAATTTACAACTCTATATCGAAGCTGGGTTTAGCGTAGAAAACAAGTAACCAGCCAGATCACAATAAACATCACGATCTGCGAAATGCTACTGGGAATTCCTGGTGATGCAAGTAAACGTACCTGCTCGAACATAACCCCACATAGTACGGCTAGGACTAGACCCATCAGTGCGAGCAAGACGGAACGACCAAATCGATTTTCCTTGCGGTTAAGGAAGTAAATACTTGACAGCAAAGAAAGGGCTAGCCATGTAGGAGCTGCTTGTGCAATCAAAAAGTTGAGAACGCCGAGCCCAGAGAAAACCCCCAATGAAACAAAAACATCCTGACGAGACGGAGTGTCCACAAGCCGAGACAGCCAGTTGGAGGCCGTTTTAGTAGGGCTAGCTGGCGTTACCGCTGGAACATTAGCAACTATGCGTTCGGGGAATCGTATGCGATCGGGCACCTTAATTTTGCCTTCTTGCCTCGCCCTGAGGCGATCCATAAGCACAGCATCGTAGGCGGCTTCGATCGCCTCCTGTAACATTTCGTCCCCCTCAAGTTCAACCAACATACGATCCCGCGCACGCTGAACTTCCTCAAAGGAGGCGGCTTCACCTATTCCTAGTTTTTCATAGGGGGTTGGGTCACTCATCGGCTTTAATCTGCTTTAAGGTTTAATCTGCTTTAATTTGTGGCCTGATACCTTACTAGCATAGATACAACAAGGAATTGTGCCTTCATTTTAGTCCCTAATCTCTGACTTTTGGTACCTAATTTTTGACATCTACGACAAAACCAAGATTAGTTTCACCCTTTAGATTTTAAAAAGCGCTGCTGTATACGCTCTACAAACATTCTCACTTCAGGTAAATTAAGTTGTAGGACAATAGCGGCAAAAATCCCCAGACCGATCCCACCAGCTAGACCAAGTTGGAAAAGAATTATTAATAAACCGTCGCTACCTAAAACGTGTTGGCTGCCTTTAAGCACTCCCCAACTGGCAAAGCCTGCGATCGCACTAGCAAGTGATAACTGCAAAACGGGGATGCCCCACTCTTCCCAAGGTAATCCATGTAACTTGCGATTGAGGAACCACAAAAGCGCCACCATAGAGAGAACGTTAACCCCTACCGTCGCTAGAACTAAGCCTGGGGCACCAAATGGTTTTACCAGCAGAAAATCTAGAAAAGCATTGATCCCAATATTTACGATGCTAATGCGAAATGGCGTATCACCGTCTCCGAGTGCGTAAAATACTCGCACCAAGATATCGCGTCCCAAATAGACGAACATACCAACACCATAGGCCATCAAAACCGATGCCACAAACTGAGATGTGTCTTTGGTAAAGGCTCCGCGTTCGTAGACAACTCGAACCATTGGAAATGCTAGCGCGATCATTAACGCACTCAAAGGCAACATCGTAATCGCGGTCAGCATCATTCCCTGACGAATTCGCAACTTTAATTCTGGCCAATCTGAGGGATCGGCTAGCCGCGAGAACGTGGGTAGTAGAGGCACTAAAATCACATTGGAGAGGATACCCAAAGGAGTTTGGACTAGTAATGTGGCATAGCCAAGCGCAGATGCGGCTTCAGGAATGGGAGAAGCAAAGTACAAGTCAGTGTATACATTGATTTGCATCATGCCAGAGGAGAATGTGGCTGGCCCCAGGATTTGCAAAATCTCTGCGACACCTGGCTGTTTGAAGTTAAAGCGCAGACGTAGCCCTCCTAGCCCCGACTTTGCTAGTGCTGGTAACTGAGCTAGCCATTGTAGTAAGGCTCCTGCAAGCGTACTGTAGGCCAGCACCTGCCCTCCTAGCAACATGTATTGCGGCTCAAACATCCGCTCGCGCAAGACTAGATACATCCCACTAACGCCAAAGATGACCGTAACGCTAGATAATAAAGGGCTAATTGAAGGTAGCCAGAAACTATCGGCGGCATTGAGCGCCCCAAATCCAATCCCGATCAGACCTGCCAACAGCGCCATTGGTGCCATGATCCGAAATTGCTCGATCGCAATATTTCGTGTTGTTTGACTTAAACCGGGGGCATAGATATCGAGCAAGGGTTCGGCAAACGCAAATAGCAACACACTAACTACTAACAGCAGCATACCGACTAGAGTGTTAATCGTCTCGATCAAGGGTGCTGCTTCTTCGGATTTGCGCTTAGATACAACGCTGACGATCGCACTGTAGAAGGGGCCATTGATCCCCCCTAGCAGAATTAGCAGAAAACCTGGCACCACATAGGCATAGTTGTAGGCATCGTAAGCGGGACCGGCTCCAAACGCAGCGGCAATCGCCATCTGCCGCAACAGCCCAAACACCTTACTCAATAAGGTAGCTACCGCCACAATACCAGCGATATTGAGTAGGGATTTACCAGCTTTTTTAGTGCGATCGGAAGTTGGCTCAGTCAAGGTTTTTACGCATCCAAAACAAAAACTCCGACCTATCAAATAAAGTCGGAGCAATCATCATAATTGAAGATTATTGATTTATTAGTACAGATTTTCTTCTTGATGAGTCAGAATTTCTAGATCGGACTGGGGATAAGCTACACAGGTTAAGATATAACCTGCTTCGATTTGCTCATCATCCAAGAACGATTGGTCAGACTGATCGATTTCACCCTTAACGATCTTGCCTGCACAGGTAGAGCAAGCACCAGCGCGGCAGGAGTAAGGAAGATCTATTCCTTGGGCTTCAGCAACATCAAGAATATATTCATCATCTGGTACTTCGATTGTTGTATCGAGACCTTCAGCTGGGTTGATCAGTCTAACTTTATAAGTTGCCATTAATAGTGACCCTCTCAAAAAACGCAAGTTCAATTACATAAAAACAGAATCACACCACACTGACTTGTAGATAAAGCCCTAATTAGACATATGGGCTATTATCCAAGCAATTGATTGAGTCTGCGATCGCATCATATCGCTCTTGAGAAGATAAAGTAAAAATACGAGCAAAAAAATCTAGCACCACTGATTAGTAGGTTTCAAAGGATCGATTTAGGCAGTCCTAACACCATCCACCCCCCAAAGTCTTGACTAAAGGCAATTCCAAGCATTTATTTGGCTCAAAAAATATATGAGTTTTCAATCATTTAATCTTTTCTAATATTGCAATATCTAATCTAATTGCAAAGTACAATCGCTTACCACCTTTTCTATAGGAAATTTGAATAGATGGCGATCGCCAATTTTGATTAGAACAATGTCAAACCTAGTCAAACCTAGTCAAACCCGAAGGGCTGACACACAGGTCAGCCCCTACAGAATGTGGGGCAATTGGTTATTTGGTAGGGGCACACCTTTGCGTGCCCTGTTGTTGGGTAGCAGATCTCCCGATCGTTCGGCTATTTATCAGTTTTTGAGTCATATAGCGGGAATGCTGTTAGGGGATCTGAGGAAAATGCCCCAGGCACATCGCGGGCGGGACTAACTGGCGAAGCATTGGGAATGTAAGGGGTTACAGGCGTAATCGGCTCGATGCTATAAGTAATGGGAGTGACTCCGACTGAAGGCCATTCACGCGAATCGGTAAAAGTTAGCGGACTCGCCACAGTAGGCACTAAAGGCGCACCTGGCGAGGTTCTGAGCAGTTCCGCATCGCCAGTACGAGGGAGAGCAAGATTGGTTTCCACACCATTATTAGCTGGAACCTGCGCCCAAACTTCTAAACTCTGTTGCTCACCCAGGGAAAGTGTGGAACCAATCGCAATACCCAGAATGCTACATGCCGCTATTCTGCCTGCATGTTCGCAGATCGCTTTAATTTCGCCAATCGCAACGATTATGTGTTTTTTTGCGTTCAACATAATACTCAGCCGAACTCCAGTTGCAAATTTTGTCACTGTAGTGTACCACTAGGCACTCAGAAACGCAGGAGATTTAGCTGAAACTTAAGTTTCTTTTAGCCGCCTTGCCACATTCTCGGAAATAGGCTAAAAAGGTCAGTGGGTAGATGGGGTAAGACAAGGGTGACAAAGTAATACACAAGCGGTGCTGTAAATACATAGCTATCAGCACGATCCAATATGCCGCCATGACCGGGAATCAGTTGGCCAGAATCCTTGACCCCCGCATCTCGTTTCATCATTGACTCGGTTAGATCGCCTAGTAAGCTGGCGACACCTATT
>JANMRU010000298.1:0-1348 GCA_031388585.1 Pseudanabaena sp. SOY_30_concoct_251
CGAATCGGCATGGTCCATTTTTTAGAGATATTGTGGATCGCTAAATAAATGACTTTCATCACTGATTCATCCGTAGGAAAAGAACGGTGATTTCGTAAGACCTTTCGTAAAGTCATATTCATCTGTAGTTCTGTGGTAGTCTACGAAATCGTCATGTGAGAAATATATTACAAATGCATAGCAATCATAATCTGAACCATAGCGCTTGCGAAGTTTAGGTCCAACATACTTGATATATCTATGAACTGCGCGACGTTTTTTATTCTGCTTCTCGACTGATGCAAAGCGATTCTGAGTTAATAGATTCAGTATTTTTTTGATGAATTTTAGAGTATCGGATCTACCTCCTAGTGTGTCAAGCAGTATAAGCACGAAAATTAAAAATAGTAAACATACCAAAACAAGCCCAATAGCTCCAAGGACGTTCAAAATTCCTCCTAGAAAACCTTGCATCATACTTCATTGTTTCCTAATGCTTTTGGAATGCTTTTAGGCAACCTGCTCAATCAAGACCGTCTCCTGGGTATTGTGGGACTCATTGATTACCTCTTAGGACAAGTGCGAAGACTTGGGTGAAGCAAGCTAACGTTCCTGGTCAGCGGTTGCTAGTAATCTTTGCAACTTCATCAGCGGCTTTCAACAATCCGCTGCACCAGGGTTGTTATGCGGTGCTGCTACAGAATTGTTCGAGTAGAGTCAAGATGATTGAGAATCTCGCAACCTCGTGGGGATAGCCGATAGCCTCCCCGCGCAATACTTTCAGTAAGACCAATCTCCTTGAGTTTACGTACCTTGACTTTGAATACCTGTGTCTCTAGATGTGCTAAGGCTGCAAGCTCTGTGGCGCGCACACCTGGATGCTCTTTAATCAATTGCAAAACAGTCATTGTCCAGGCACCGTCTTGGCTTTTTAGATCAAGTTGCGTGAGCTTTCGATGGACTTCAGCTAGTTCGTCGTCAGTGAGATTAACCTGCTCTCTCAGCACTTCACGAGGATCTTGTCCTACAAAGTGTAGTCTGATGCGATATACTTCACCCTCTCCATTTTTGTCCAGCGTTCGCAATAGTTCTGAGCAAGATGAGTAGCCAGCCTTTTGAGCGTCTGCTTCCGTAATCTCATCAACATCAATCACAGTAACGGCATCGATCGCTAAGATACCCACGGCTGTCCTAAGCTGACCGCCTGTTTTGACCGTTGGACGGGGTACGACCTCAATTTGATACAATAATCAGATAGAGATAATGCTGAGTTTAAAGAGCAAAAGGAGCAAGCATGAGCGTTCAATTGGTTAGTATCGAAGGGACGCAAGTAAAGATAGAAATAACGATAGAGCTGAGTCGTTCAATG
>JANMRU010000351.1:0-4239 GCA_031388585.1 Pseudanabaena sp. SOY_30_concoct_251
CAAATGTCATGAAATCATGACATTTGGTGTTGCGGCCAAAAGTGGCAATCGTAACGCTGTGTGGATTAAATATGAAAATCTAGAAATGCGTCTTTAGTTGGGGTGATAGTTTACATGAGACTATTAAGATCTAGTAGAGACTAATGATATTCGTATGAAAAAAAATATTGCCAGATTTTTGTTCGGACTATTCCCTCGCTTAATTAGCCTCGTGCTTGTGGCAGCGATCGCTTTAGTAGGATGCAGTGCCGATCCAGGTGGTTTAACGGGAAATTACCCAGAGGATACGCTATCGGTTGTAAAAAGCCTGCGATATACGGTTAATCTGCCAATGGATGCACCCGAACGCCCTGCGGCTCAAGTTGATGCCCGCTCTAAAATTAGTGCTTTTGCGGCGCGTTATCATCTGAATACCGAAAGTACGACTCTCTATTCCTATACAACTCTTCGTACTGCTCTGAATGCGCTTGCTAGTTATTACAACGGTACGACTAGGCGCGGGGTGCCTGAGAAAGTACGCGATCGCGTTTTAGTAGAACTAGATCGGGTTGAGGCAGCTCTAGCCCAAGGCCGTTAACTGAATCATAATAGCGATCGCGAGCAGTAGCAGCATACTGATTTGCATCAGATATGTTGCCTGCTTTATGGTCTCAATCTGAATAGATTGAGTGGCATTTCCTAACAAGGGCTTGTACTTAGCTATGCCCTTGTAGGTACTTTCTCCGCCCACTTGCACTCCTAGTGCGGCAGCATATGCGCATTCACTCCATCCAGAATTAGGACTGGGATCTTTGGGAGCATCGCGACAACAGATTTGCCAAACCTGCCATGGATGACCGCTGAGCATGGCAATTGATATCACAGTATAGCGACAGGGCAGCCAGGTTAGGATGTCCTCTAATTTAGCGCTGAACCAACCAAGGTAAGTGAATGGGCTTTCTCGATAGCCGATCGTAGAGTCGAGTGTACTGGAAGCTTTGTAGGCGATCGCGAGCGGTAAGCCCCCGATCGCGGCATAGAATAGGGGTGCAATTATTCCATCTGTGGCGTTCTCGGCCACGGTTTCAAAAACAGCTCGCAAAATTTCCGTTCGGTCAAGATTAGCTGTATCTCTACCAACATAAAGACTTAGAGCAGTTCTTGCTTGAGCGATATCTCCTGCTTCTAGGGGTTGGAGGACAGCGATCGCCGCATCTTGAAGACTTTTCCCTGCGAAACAAGAGGCTAGCAAGATGCACTGGAGTATGAACCCCAGCCAATAATTTAGATAGAAAGCCAGATAAACTAATCCCCAACTCCCCAACCCGCTTCCACCAATAATTAGAATAGCCAATAGTGCTCCAGCAATTTTCTGTCCATTAGCCGTTTTGATATATCTCAGAATCATATTTTTGCCATGGGCGATCGCCCAGCCCATCAGCATTACAGGATGCGGCCATCCCCAAGGATCGCCAATGATGTAATCGATCGTGCTGGCAATTATTAGAGTTGCAACTCCAAGATTCGGCATATTTTGAGGCAAGATTAACTGGAGCGCAGACTACTTCAATTCGATTTATCATAGACTTAGCTGGATGCTTTTGGAGAAGGCTTGGAGAAGAAACGATGCAGCAACCCATAACACCATCTGTAGCATCTGTAGGCAAAGCACTGCCAACAATGTATGATTTGCCCAGTGATTATCCAAAGGATTCAGGATTGCCTGACGAGTTTCACCTATATCAACCACAGGTACTCAGTCAGACCTGTAAGCCTTCTATTTATGATGGCGATCGCATTTTTATTGCTAGCGATCTCAATCTTTACTATGACCTCGACCACCTAAATTGGTACAAACGCCCTGATTGGTTTGTGGTGGTAGATGGTACGCGGCTATATCACAATAGAGAGCTACGACAAAGTTATGTTCTCTGGGATGAAGGCAAGAGTCCTTTGTTAGTTGTGGAGTTGATCTCAGTAGGCACGGAAGCAGAAGACCTGGGTAGAAATGTGCGCAAATTAGGAAGTCCACCTACAAAATGGGAAGTGTATGAACAGATTTTGCAAGTGCCTTACTACATCACGTTTGATGAGCGGAATAGCGAGTTTCGTAAGTTCTTTTTGCAAAATGGCAAATATGTGGAGTTGGATAGAGCCGAAATTAGATTTTGGGTGGAGGAATTGCAGTTGGGGCTTGGGATCTGGCATGGCTTTTACCAAGAAATAGAAGCAGACTGGTTGCGCTGGTACGATACCAATGGCATGTGGCTCCCAACACAAGAGGAACAAACAGCGCATGCACGAGAACGTGCCGAACACGAACGAGAACGTGCCGAACATGAACAACAGAAGGTAGAAACGCTAAAAGCTCAGTTAAGGGCATTAGGGATTGAACCTGAGATTTAGAGCGCTTTCAACTGATTTATGGCCTCAGCACGTACCGCAGCGAGTAGTTCTTCGATTTGGTTAGGACTAACATGCGCTCCAAACACGTTGCGATCGCAGGCTTTTGAGAGAAAGTCGAGAATTTCGGGTGGTAGTTTCAGGGTTAGTCCGTGCTTGATATGCGACTCTAGCACTTGAACACCGTTCGCTAAAGGCCAGCTACCATATGGCTCGCTCAGGCTGGGGATCGCTTGTCCAGCGCTATCAAAATATCCTAGAGAGACAGTGCGATAGCTGGGGTAAGTTGCATCAACGGCATAGCCATTTAACTCCGCGATCGCCCACTGAGATAAATCCTTCTGCCCATTAGATTGGGCAAAATCCTGTAGTTTGAGCAGCGCCGCGCTTAACGATCCTTCCTGTATCCCGTTTCCTGTTTCGTCTAATGCCTCTGTTAGTGGCTCAGACTCCAAGGCGAATAAAACTGTATCAAAGCTATGAGCATCAAGCATATCACGGTCTGGAAATGTGTGGCATCAAGTTCAGAGGCTATTAGGCATATTAAAGTATAAATGTAAGTCCCAGTAAATTAAGCAACCTAATCAAACAATGTCGGCGCAACCACCTGATACCACTCAACCACCTGATACTACTTCTACGAATAATGCCCGTACCCGCCAAATGTTGGGGATGAAAGGCGCAGATGTTCAAGAAACTTCGATTTGGAAGATCCGACTGCAATTGATGAAGCCAATTACCTGGATTCCGCTGATCTGGGGTGTAGTTTGTGGCGCTGCTTCGTCAGGGAACTATACCTGGACATGGGAAAAGGTTTTAATATCTGCTGCTTGTATGTTGATGTCAGGGCCCCTGCTAGCAGGCTATACGCAGACAATGAATGATTTCTACGATCGCGAGATCGATGCAATTAACGAACCATATCGCCCCATTCCCTCTGGGGCAATTCCGCTCAAGCAGGTAATTGCCCAAATTTGGATATTGTTATTGGCAGGACTAGCTGTAGCATTTGGGCTGGATCTGTGGGCAGGACACGATTTCCCCGTGATGACGGCCTTAGCGGTGGGTGGTTCTTTCGTCTCCTACATTTACTCAGCACCACCTCTAAAGCTAAAGCAGAATGGCTGGCTGGGTAACTATGCCCTCGGTGCGAGCTACATTGCTTTACCCTGGTGGGCAGGTCATGCTTTATTCGGCAATTTGAACTGGACAGTGGTAGCGCTAACGCTGTTTTATAGTCTGGCAGGCTTGGGAATTGCCGTCGTTAATGATTTTAAGAGTGTAGAAGGCGATCGCGAACTTGGTTTGAATTCATTGCCGGTGATGTTTGGGATAGGTAAAGCCGCACTCATTTCTGCCACGATGATTGATGTCTTTCAAATTGGGATTGCAGTTTTCCTAGTCACTGTAGGCGAGCAACTATTAGCTAGTCTCATAGTGCTTTTGGTGATTCCCCAGATTACATTTCAAGACATGTATTTCCTGCGGGACCCACTCAAGAATGATGTCAAATATCAAGCCAGTGCACAACCTTTCTTGGTATTGGGAATGCTAGTTGCGGGCATCGCAATGGGACATGCAGGCATTTAAACTTAAGTAGCGATCGCAGCCAATTAAAACTTTGTTCCCCTGGTTAGATCCATTTAGGCAGGACATTCGTACTAATAACAACAGGTAAAGGGAAAGGCAATATACCAATTGCCATCTACCTAGTTAATCTCTTGAACGCTCACTATCTCCTAATTACAAGAAATTGCAAGGAGAAAAGTTATGTCTAAGTCTGTACAATGTTCATCTAAAACAATAGGTTGGTTGGTTGCATTGCCTTTAGTTCTGTTAGCCAGTGGCTTCACTCCT
>JANMRU010000369.1:0-2667 GCA_031388585.1 Pseudanabaena sp. SOY_30_concoct_251
AGCGTTTTGGCAAGATATTCCTGTTGTTACAATTGTAGGAAAACAGATGTTTTCTCGCTTTGGCTATTCTTTCTTTCAAACCTTAGGGCTCAAAGATGGCATCGCGTGGAATTTGGAAGAATATGTCGAATGGGGTGAACGATTTGGGAAAGATCATGGTTTACGCGAAGCAGTGCGATTTCATTTGCAACGATCTAAACAACCTGAAAGCCTTTCACCTTTATGGAATCCTCGTAAATTTGCCGAAGATCTGTACGCCTTACTTCTAAGGCAACTTGAAAATTTTTGCACTTAGCTAGCAGTCTAGCAAGCCAATTGCACGCAACCGCTCTTTTAGATAGCTTTTTGCAGTTATACCATCGGCTAAAACAACTTCGGGGCGCGGATGCAAAAATAGCGGCATTGAGTGGCGCGATCGCGCTACCGAATTATCAGGTGGATTAACAATTCAATGGTTAGTAGATCTGTAATGACCTTGAATGGCTGGTTGCATCATATCGCCAAGACTCAAGCATCTTCATAATCGTGGCGATCGCGGCAGCAGACATAAATCTCTCAAAGTTATTTTCCCACTATAATCTAACATTCACCGAGACTGAAAAGGTGCGATCGCATTTTTCTGCGTGGGTTGAAGTTTCTCAAGTTGGGCGATCGCCAGTCGAAGCAGTCCAGTCATTGTTCAATTAAGTGTAGTCATCATGCTCTTGAGGGTAAAAAATTAGGTTTATGGTTCATACGCCTCGCTGCGATGGGCGATCGCCACAACAAATACCTGCACCAGTTTATCGTCTACCGAATAAATTACCCTGTAATCTCCTATGGGATAGCGATAGTACCCTGAGTAAGCTCCCTTGAGGGCTTTAACGTTGGGGTGCGCCTGGGGAGTTTGCTCTAACTGCTGCAAACATCGGGTAATTTTCTTGGCTAGGGCTTTGTCAGCATTGGCATAGACCTTTTGGGCATCTGGATGGAGCAGAAGTTCATACATCAGAGCGAATAGTTCTCCAGGCTTTGTAATGGGTTTTAGGGGTTGCTTGATTCTGCCTAACTCGCTCTAGCAACCCAGGAATTGCCAACAGTTCCTGGGTTGCAGCTTCTCTTTCGGCATTTGCCAGGTAATCTGCAAAATCGGCAAGCACCCGTAATCGCTCTGGCGATAGTTGCTTGAGTGACTCATTAAGTTGGTTTTGCAACTCCGTCACTGATACCACAACCATTGATTCCATATCTTCCATTGGGGAATTATCTGTAGTATTCATCGGCTACTTGATAACTTTAAAGTTTAGTATCTATTGTAGGGCAACAACTCGTAGGGGAATATAATCTGCTTGCCCAAGAGCAACTGTTAGCAACTTTGAGCCATCCTTCAATAGCATCCTTCAAATTAGCTGTCACTTCTTCTAACGTATCTCCTTCAGTAATGCAACCAAGAAGTGTAGGCACTTCTGCCCAATAACCTCCTTCTTCTGCTGGATGAATAACTGCTTTAATTTTCATGGGATTATCAAATTTATTACTGAACGTATACTAGCAAATGTATTTTCTCATTTTGCGAAATGTTTTGGTGGCACTTGATTCCATTCCTGAAAATTTCCCGTTTTTGCGCATCTAGCAATTCTGCGATAAACCGAGACGCGATCGCATCTTGTCGATCGGGCGGAAGCTTCTCAATTCGGCATTCAAGATTTGGGTCGAATCTCAAAAGCAAGTGCTGCACGGTAGAAACAGACATCGAATTCCAAGAAAAAATTCATTCGACCCAACAGTAAAGTTACGTCATCAGATATACTCCAAGCAAACACCAGCCGAATCGGCTCGAAGTCGCCAATCTTTGCAGAAACCAGTAAACCTCTTGCTTCAAACGAAGCTAAGTTGCCAGCCAAAGTCACAGAGGTTGTTTGCTCATCCCAGACACCACCAAGCTGAACCCCAAGGCTATGGGGTAAGACATTGACACTTGCACCTGTATCAAGCAAAGCTGAAACCTCTACTGATGCACCTCGATACGTTAGTAATATCGGTAGTTGAGGCAATGCATCGGGAACCCCGAACGTATCAAAACCCTCCGTAAAATTAAGTCTCTGAGCGTTATGCATTTTACGTTGATTGTTCTGATTCTAAGAGTTGAGAGAGTTTGTGAGCTGCTTCGTGCGAATTCAGAGGTGACCAGAGCGAGTAGGTTGCCCCTTGTTGTAGAGTTGGCTCCTCTTCCTTAGCAAGTTCGGTAATCAGAAACTGCATTACTTTCAACTTGTCTGTACGAGGTAAGTCTCTCAGAGTAGGAAATAGCTCTGCTATCGTCATAGTTTTTGAAAGAACGTTTACTTGTCTATTTTCTCACAATTATTGATAGTTCTGGTTGTGTAGTTTACCGAGAGGCGATCGCATTTTTCTGCGTGGGTTGAAGTTTCTCAAGTTGGGCGATCGCCTTTCGAAGTAGTTCAGTCATACGTCAGTATGAAACCGTAATTTTCCCAGTAACTCGACAACTAAGCATTTAAGCCATTACACAAGAACTGGAAACTCATTTTCAAACTCGATAGTTCCCTTGATTGGAATTTGAATTGTAGTTTGACCAGGAACACTATTATTGCAAACGGTGATTTCCCATTCAATTGGAGCTGTTTCTTCGCATATCCCTATCACTAAGTACCAATGATTTTCGGC
>JANMRU010000261.1:0-19124 GCA_031388585.1 Pseudanabaena sp. SOY_30_concoct_251
TACATTTGCGTGTAAGGCAAGAGGATCTGCTTTAGAAGATGTATATCCTGTTATTGGGTTCGCCATTCACTTAGTTTACAACCTCTGCCCAACAAGTGTCAGTTGCATCCCAAATAAAGAGAGCACCACCACCAATGGCAAGAACTCCAGCCGTACCAGAGCATACATTGCTAGTGGCTTCAGCAGCCATAGTAAAGCTTCCAAAAGAGTCTTTATCCGCACTAACTAAAACTAATTGTCCGTGATTAACTCCAGCCTCTAAAATAACTCCTGTAGAAGCAGCTCCAGCATTAATTATTCGTTGCCAAAAAAGAGTTGTATCAACCGTTCCACCGGTAGCAACTGTAGTTGCAGCAGTCCCAGCTGCGGGGTTAGAGATGGGAAGACGAGCAGTTGTCCCAATAAGATTGATTCTTAACTCTCCAGTCCCGCCTGGTTCAATTTCTAATGTCTTATTACTAGGGCTCTTTAGGAAAAGAGCGTCATTAGTTTCAATCACCTGACTAAATACAACGCCAGGGATTACTAAAGCCAAAAGCACCAACAATCTTTTCATTTCTTTCTCCTCAATAAAATTAAACTAATCAACCTCTAAATACGTTACATGACCTGAAACATTAGTAGCAGCCGACAATTCAAGGTTTAATAACGCTCCGTCTGCTGTTTGAAAATGCCCCATTGGATTAAACCCAGAGGATAACACCCCAGTGATTCCTAAAGACATTTGGCCTGTAAGGGCAGTCCCGCTGGCTCCACTTTCAAATCGACAAGTATTAGCAGTTATAGCTACTAAAGCATAAGATATTACTCTAATTTTTTTCCCAGTAACGGCTGCTACAATAGTATTGTCTCCAGCGCCCGCAGCATTAATAACTGCATACTTAGGAGTGACCTCCCCCATATCTACTTCAGCTAATGTCCCCATTTAAAACTCCGTTGGATCGTCTGAACCTAAAATAATCACATGAACATCTGTTGGATCGCCTGGCGTTCCCGTTGAACCAGTAACTTCTATCGCTACACCAGTAGCAGAAGTAACTACCGTACACCACCTATTTGTAGCATCAGAGGAGGAAGCAACAACAACAGGGACTTTAGCTGTAGGGAACGCATCTCTAAAGGTAAGTGTCGGGGCTCCTGTCCCAGTATCAGCTACAGTAAGCTCACCGCCACCAACAACAAATGAAGGCGTACCAGCCGAATATGAAATATGCGCCGCAATAAGACGAGGTAAGCGCATCTGAGTTTGTACGGCTCTTCCTACTATAGAATGAGAGTCTGAGTCCCTTACATCACTTCCATAAATAAGAAGATTAATAGGCATACTAGTAGCCGTATTAGCTGCATTAAACGTATTAACGACACAAGTGCTTGCCGTAATACTATCAATCCTACAATTCCCACCTTCGGTAGCAATTTCAGGCGTCCCTATTACGACAGGAGGAGAGGCAAAAGCATTTTTGAATGTAATTGTAGAAATACCCGTACCGCCAGTTACGTTAGTAACTTGGTTCTTACCAACAGTTACCGTTGATCCCCCAGTTGTAATTTGAGCAGCAATAATTCGAGGGGCTTTCTTTGTCGAAAAAACAGTAAACAGTCCATTGTCTTTTCTAGCTAAAGTATTAAGGGTTCTGCTAGTTGGAGCTACAATAAGCCCACAGACAGATCCAACATCAGCAGCATTTGAGCCGTTTACTGTAGTAAGAGAAACTGAAGTTGCAGAAGGATCGGCAGCAACAAAAGCAGTCCCCCCAACAGCGATATTGTCTCCTGCTGTACCAACTACTACGGGGGTTCTTGCAAAACCAACTTTAGGGACAAAGTCTATCTGATTATCGGCAGTAGCATTTGTAAAGGTTCCGTCTCCTTTACCGAAAGCTACTGTGTTTGCAGCGGAAGCTGCTGTAGTGGCACAGAAGCCAATTAATTTTAAACCTTGAACTGTGGATTTAACTGAACGTAGCATCTCTCAATCTCCCGTAAGCAGGGGTAAAAGGAAGGGGAGGGAATACAGACCTCCCCCGCCTAGCGAACTAACTAAACTGCAAGCTCATTTAAACGACCCATGTACATTGGATTCCATTTTATTTCCATGAAACCACCGTACCTAGCGTAATAAGCATCCGACCCTTCCTTCATATGAAGGACTGAGCCATCTTGGTCAAACCATCCAAACTGTTTAGCGTGTGCTGCTTCAGTTTGATTAGTGTTAAGCGCCCAAACCGTTTGATTACGAATCATCTTGTTCTTCATAATCGGGAGGACACCTTGGCTTGAAACATACTGGATTCCAGGGAACCCAATGTTTGCTTTATTCATTGCCTTGGCATTTACCCTTTCATTTGGGGAAGGCTTCATTGTTACCATTTGTGGGTATCTCTTTTGATCCTCCAAGAGACTTAGATAACGCCGATATTGAGTCGGAGAAAATCCAAGAACCGTTGGCGGCTCATCTGCCTCAGTATCAACCTCTTCAACAAGCTGATTGATATAGTCAGCGGAAATACCAGCACTATTAGCGTCAATGTTAGATGACAACTGCCATCTACGTTGAGCTGTCACGGTATGTATTGTGCCAGAAGTCATTGACAACGCCCCAGTTGGGTCATTGTTTCTTGAATTCTGCATATAAATAGCGTGAGTACCAGCGCCAATAGCCGTTAAGTCAAGAGAGCCACTGATTCGGGTTAAAGTAACAACTTTGGTTGAATCAACGACGGCAGTAACCTCAAACACAGAAGTGTCTGAGTTCACGTTCACATAATCGCCAACCTCAAAGAAAGCTGGAACAAAGCCATAAGTGTCTGTTGCGGCATCAATAATAGTACAAGTAGGGACAGCAGCAGTACCACCTTGGGAGCCTGAAAACTGTCCTAAAATACCAGTACCGTCATTAATGAAGATACGAGCCATGTTGCGGTTGAAGCTCTTGATAACACCAAGAGTTTGCTCTTCAGTCGCCTCAAGGAAAGCATCATCCCCTACAGATGCTTGAATGGTTTCTGTATCAAGGTCTAAGGCTCCGTAAACTTTCTTACGGGTATATACTGGTTTAATGTACTTACGGCTTCGAGCTGTCGGGATAGACCCAGAACCAACAGAACCACCGAAAGTCACCCCAACAGGATGCTCTCCGGTATTCCCTCGAAAGTTGTAGCTTTTTTGTACTAGTGAATAAAGATTACTAAATGTTGAATATACGTTATCGGCGAGCTGAAAATAATGCTGTTTGAATAACGCATTATAATCGGACCCCGAATATGTAGTAGTTGCCATAAACGACTCCAAATAGGTTAAAAAGTAACACTAAAAAACTAGAAGCCCCTTCTCCGACGGTTAAACCCCGTCAAAGTAAATGGAACCTCTTTCTCTTTAGCGTCAGCTTCTTTTGCCTTTTTGGGGTTCGTACCGTTAGAACGGACTTTCCTACTCAGGGTTTCTGCGACGCGCTTCCCTTCCTCTTTTGCTTTTTTTCCAGAAAACTCTGTTAAAATCTTCTTGATTGTTTCCGTCTTACGATAGGCACCGCCTAAACTAAGAGTTACATCAAAAGTCTTTTGCAAGAGCTTTTTGTCATTCAAAAGAGCAGGATCTAATTCCTTTGCAACTGAGATAACTCGACGCTCGTGAAGATAATCAAGTACCTCGTCAACTTTATCCTGAGCGGTTTGGCCTTTAAGCGCAATCCCCTTTGTTGTGAGAAATGTAGCCATCTCACGGAATTCACCTTCATCAGACCCAATATCAGCTAGTTGCGCTCTTGCATAAGTTTCAGCAGCTCTGCTTTCAGCAGCTAAATTATGCTGTTGAGTAATCCCCTCCAGCTTTTTTCGCTCATTAGCGAGCCTTGCTCTCTCAACAGAGGCTTCCAAGCGTTCATAAAAGGCTTCTTGGCTATCAGGAGAGGCCGAAGAGAACTTCTCAGCCATAGCAATAGAGCTTGAATAGAGCTTTTTAATGACATCCTTGGGATTCCCGCCACTAAGATAGGCAAGATAGCCAATAAGGTCAGAAACATTGCCAGAAGCAGCTAGTTTATCAATATTTTTAAGGACATCCGTTCTTTCCTGGAGGGCAGCCTCTTTTTTAGCAGACTCAGCAGCTTGGCGAGCCAGCTCATTTTGAGTTTTAGCCTTCTCTGACTGGAACTTAGCGAAACGATCCTCAACGGCAAGCTCCCCAGAGGCTTTGTTTAAGGCTTCCTGAAGGGGAATCTTCCGTTTCTTGCCATCAACGGTAACTTCTAGAACAGCGTTATTGGGAAGAGTAACCTCCTTATCCCCCACCATAAAGGAAATCTCTTTAGGGGGGGAGTCGGAAGTGGCTTCTAATACTTCATCGCCTTTTTCTTCGCCTTCACTTGGCTCTTTTTCTTCTGACTTTTCTTCACTTCCTTCTTTTTCATCTTCTATAGTCTCCTCTTTAGTTTCATCTTCATCAGGAGATGCTGCCTTTGCTGCTTTCTCCTCTGCCTCTTCTTTTTCTGTTTCTCTTAAAATCCGATGCAGAGCTGAAATCGAAATCTCCTCTCTTGTATCTAAAAAACCATTTGAAGAGGTATTGTCCGCTGCGGGACTCTCTACCGAATGGTCAATAGGTTGTGCATCAGAACCGCTAATGATTATATCCTGGCCTTCCATCTCTTAATTCTCCCTACAATAATGGCCCCGTTTGCTCCGGTGCCTCACCATTTAACAATTGATCCTCTATCTCACTCTCTCCCATCTCGCCTGGAAGAACAGCAGGAGCTACTTCCTCTTCCGCTGCTAACTCATCTGCGCCAGGAGGGATTCCCCCTGGAGGAAGCGGCGGCTCTTCTTCAACCTGCCCTGCCATTGGCAAAATTTGCGCTTGCTGTAGCGCGGCAAGAATCTCAGGGATTGCAAAATCTGGGACATAATAAGCAGGGAAATATTCTAACATGGCAAGTTTCTGAGCTAATGCAATATTACTCTTTGCCTTATCAACTAAAAAGAATTCAGTTGCAATAACGTGCTCCTCAACAAGTCGTCTTGTCTCCTCACTTGCTTGCATCTTAAAGGATGGAGATTGAACAAGAGTCATGTGGGATTCCCAGTGGATAAGCAAAAACTCATCCTTTGTAGGCTCTGGGACAGGGCTCCCCTCTTTTAACCTTTCATTCTCAAACTCGGCTGCTCGTCTAGCAGCAGTTTGAACATCATAAAACTTATTAATATCCCCTAACTCAAGAAGGTCATAAAGCATGGCATTAGAGAAGATACCTGGCCGCATAGCTTCAAGCTGAGTAATTTGCTGCACCATAAGGGCTTTACTTTGAGAGAGTGCTGTAGCCTTTCTAACTTTAATATCATAAGGGCCAGAGAGCTTAGTCTTATCAATTGTCTCAAGTAGAAACTCCCCTTCTTTTCCTAAGATGCGAGCAGTACGTCCATCATCTTTTTCAAACTTATCCCCTGCAATACCAAGCATAAGTTTAAAGAACTTCTCAATTGCTGCATTAACCTTTTTAATATCAGGAGTCATTGCCTGATTCTCTTGCTCTTCTAAGATAGAGATTGCTACTCCAGCCTCTACATTAGGGGGAAGCTCCCCACGAGAAGTTGCTTGAACTCTTGAAACATTAAGCATCCCCTGTCTTAGCCTATCAATAAGTTGAAACTCTTCGGGTCTGACAGTATTGAAGGTTGCTATCTCAGGTTTTTGAACACCAAAGTATTGAATGACAGAAGAAGAGTTTGAAATCTTATCTCTTGCTACACGCGCATTAGCAGGGATAAGCCAATAGATGTGAGCGCCTAGAGCAATCTTTTTATAGATATGAGTGAAGAGCTTATTAAGAACAAGCTGAGGGATAGCAATGTTATTAATAAAGCTCCAACCATGAAGCTCCCCTTGAAGGTCAATATCGGTAAGTCTAATACAAGGAAGTGGAGTGCCAGAAAACGGATTAACATCGTTAAAGAGAACTACCCCGTCAACTAGGACTATTTTTCTTCCTGAATCTAAGAACTGAACTCCCTTATGCCAATAGGTATAACAAAAGAGCACGTTACTAATCTCTGCTTCCTCTCCGCTAAGTCGTTCTTTCTTAGTTGAAGCATCATTAATAAACCCTGCCTTATCGGGGTAGAGAGCCTTAAGCTCATCAACATCCACTGGGTCTATCTCACAAACCCACTCAACCTTATTCCACCTCTTTTTTGGCTGAACTAAAACCTCCGGAACAGAACGATGGGTAATTCTAAAATCCCCTACTCTTTGGACTTTCTCAATATATAAAGGTTCCCCATCCTCCCCAACGATTTGCTCCCCTCCCTCGTTAAGAAGAGGGACTCTCTCCCCTGGCTTAACTTTCTTTTGCGCCGGAGTCTTGTCACCAACATTTGGATCCCAATCAAGGAAAATATAAGACTCACCGCCAATTTTAGAATCACGGATAAACTCTATGAATAAAGTTTTAATATTATGAGTTTCACTAACATGGTCAGTAAATCGCTGAGAAGCTCTAGCGGCATTGCGATCCCCCTCCTCTACGTTTACAGGGAGAACATCTACATTTGCATTAAAACGAGAGAGCTTTGCGGTTAGTTGCTCTGTTAGCTCAAAGGTATCGTTAATAACAATCTCAGGAACTTTAAACTTAGCAGTTCCCCACTCTGAAAGTGGATCTGCTAGAATACCAACACGAGAGGTGGCTGAGTTGTGAACACCCGCATACAAATCACGGTTACGAACATACATAGAGGTTCGGCGATTATGCCTATCCTCCATGACATTAAGATTGCGAGTATGCCAATCAAGAATAGCTTCTTCGTTTTCTAAGTCCACCGTCCAAAGCGGACGAATAAAGTTCTCCTCCTGATTTACATTCCTATCAAGCTTTGAGCCTTTAAGCCAAGCCTTCCAAGTATTTGCTAACATCAGACTAAATCCTTAACATTAAAAGCGGGGAAGTTATCTTCAGGCTCTTCTAAATCTTTTTGTTTTATCTTTGGAGCAGCAGGAGGAACGCCATACTCAGAACCAGCGGAGCGGAAAAGCTCGTCTGCCAAAGAATGAATATCGGCAGAGCCAAGAGGAGGAGCAAGCGGAACAGCTTGGGTGCTATTCATAAACACTTCATACTTAATTTTAAGTAGAACCGTTAGGGTTAGAGAAACTAAGGAGAAAGCTAAAGCAAGAGATGCAAACACAAGTATAAGTATTAGTTCCATATAAAAGACTCCTCTACACCGTCAATAATATCAGACTCTTCAAGTAGGGACTTCCCCTCTTCTTCATCAAACCCTTTCATATGCTTTCTAACAAAACCCTCCTCTTCTGTCTCTTCTCTTTCTCTAGGGTGCTGTTGGTAAGAGTAGCCAATAAAATCAAAGAAATATCTAAGATCATCAATGGCGTGGTCGAACTTCTTAATATACTTATCGTTATCATCAACATAATATCCAGTAATCTCTTCAATGAGGTTTACGCACTCAGAAGAGACGATAAGCTTACCAGCGGCCATACAATCCTTGATGATTCCCATTGAAGTTTCTTTATCCTTTGTACCCTTAGAGGTAGGACAAAGGGGAGGAGAATCAGGGAACTGTGCTCCAACTTCATTAGCAAACCAGAGGGCTGCTTCATCATAAATCCAAAAGTTTATTTTTCCATCGGGGAAAAGTTGCGCTGCCTTTTCTTGTATTCGAGGATAGACTTTACCCGTTGCTGTTTCTGCCATTCTTGTCTCATAGATTTCGCCGAGTACATAGACATGGTTATTGTACCGATTGTAGGCAATAAACAAATTAGCATGACAAGCACGATTCCCAGGATCGGAGACAATAAAGTACTCAAGGTGCCTCTTATCTTTCTCTAAGATAGCTTCAATAACATCAGAGGGAAGAACGTGTTTAGCTGGGTCAAAAACCGAAAATACCGCCTTCTTACCACCAAAGACATATCTACCTTCGTACTCAGACTCCCAGATATCACCATCCCCCCTAGAATAGTAAGCAGCCTTTTCAGCTTCTAACCAAGCCGTAGAAACTTTAGTGTTATCCCAAGAGCGCCAATGGAAGCACTTCCACATAGGGGAGGTAATGGCATAAGACTCTAGCTGATAGTAAAGATTTCTCTTATCTCTTGGAGGAGAACCCACAACAAGAAGAATGCCATCACGAGAAAGAAGGTTAGGGTAGAGAGCATTATAAGAATCAGTTTTGTGGTCCTTTAACTCATCAAGCACAAGAAGGTCTTGCTCCTCACCACGATGGGAATTTGCATTCTCAGCACCATCTAGTTCAATGTAAGAACCCCAGGGGAAGAGGATGCGAGACTCCGCTTCTCTAGCTTCTCCTTCCCAGGAGGGTGGGAAGAAGTCGTGGATACGACGGTTGTTCCACATGATCTTTCTTTGCTGTTTTAACTCTGGAGCAATGACGGAGGTAACTTTATTCTTTCCTGAAATTGAAACTCTAGCAGCACAGTAGAGGATAGATTCAGTTTTTGCACTCTTGCGGCCCCCTCGTACAAAGACGCGCTTATACCCATCTGAGAACATAGCTTTAATTAAAGACTTCTGGTGAGTCTCTGGAGCCCACATATTATGGAGCTTCTTTAATCTTTCAATGTAAAGAGCAAGCTCAAGAGCTTGAGCCTCTGAGACAAAGTTTTTACTGGAGGATGTCTTTTGGCTTTTCTGCATTAGTATAATCTACATAAGGGTCGGCTTCGTGAAGCTCTTGAAGCATCTTAGAAATTCCTTTCTTAGAGTTATCAATCTTTTGGATAATCTCAGTAGCTTGCTCATTATCAAGTCTAAGAGGTTTATCAACATCAGAGAGAATACTAGCTAGTTTTTGCAGCTCATCAATGGAGAGCCTTCTCTCGTCTCGCAACTCCTTTGTAAGCTCTCTTTTCATAAGGTCAAGGGATAGACCAAGGACAGCCTTTAAGTTAGCAGCCTTAGCCTTCCAGACGGCTTTATAGGCATCTCTGTTTATTCTCTCTCTAATCTTTTTCCAGGGCTTTGATCCATAATAGCAATAATACTGGAAAGCCCCTTTAGGGATGCCATAGGAGAACATAATCCTCTCCATGGGCTCACCTATAATGTAAGCGGCCTTACAAAGATTGAGGCATCTGCAACGGTCGTTTTCCCACAGTTTTGGGTCTGCCTCTACGAGGGGTATGTCGACTTGGAGTTTCGGCCTCCCCTGTCTTACTTTCCTCTTTTCGTTCTCTGTCACTGGCTTCCTTTAAAAAAGTATCCCTCGTTAATGGGTTACTAAGAGTTTGAATCGTTATTAAATCAAGAGGGGAGAGGGGGAGCTTGTTACGAAGCTCATTAGTAAGCATCTCATCAAGGCGCTTAGTCACATAAGCATTGATATGAGCATCAGTACAAACAATCCCCATCTGCTTTATCTTAGTTTTTAAATCTAGGATAAGCGTATCAGCTTCAATAGGAGTTAAAGCCATAGGGATTACCCTTTCGTGATTACACTCAAACCCTACGCCCCAAACCCATGCTTCTCTTTAACCTCATCATGAACCTCTGCTATCTCAACACCAACAAGGCCAGCAATTATACCTAAGAAGGTGTCAGCCTGGCTAATCTCTGGCAAGTATTGAGGCCATAGGGTCTTAACAGCAGCTAAGAAGGTAGATGCAATAACAACAAATCTCCCTATCTGCTTTTTCTTTCCATCAATCCAGGAAAAAGGTATCCACTCAGAGAGCAGCTTCTTAAATATAAAAGTCTTTATCCAACTCATTAGCGTTCCTTTTTATAATTATCAATTAATATCTCAACAACACTTTCCATTCTCGCTACACGGTCGTTTAAGGCTATCACATAGTGTGTAAGACCGCCCAACACGCCACATAAGAGAGCAGTGAAAAGCTTAAAAAGGTTAAATCGAATAGCTTCATTGTTTCCTCCACCCATATAGTTCTACCCCTTCTACTTCTAAGAGCCTGTATATGGGCTGCTCTTTCCTCTATATTCTCAAACTTATGCAAACTATTTCCATTAAGCATCCCTCACTCCATTAAATCAAAGCTATAGAAGCTGCAATGAGTATAAAGTTATCTTTAATAAGACCCAAGACCCTTTCTATAAGAGGAACTTCAATGGAATTTTGTGGAGAAGAATCACAGGAAAAAGAAATCTGGTGCTCTGCTCCTCCAGCCGCGCTGTCGCCATTAGGCTCCATAGTAAACTTAATAAGTCCTAACTCCTCTTGTCTTTGGAAACTCTGAACATAAACCCCATCGGAAGCTTTAAAGATATCTTGAGGGGTTGGCTCCTTGGTTGGACAGCCAGAAAGAATAAGAAGAACTAAGAAAAGAAGAGCTGACTTCATTGGTAATATCCTTCTCGATATGCAGGGTGAATTGGCCCGTAAGTCTTTGCTTTTACTTTAACTAATGCCCACGGGCTACCCGACTTCATTGTGGCTTTCTCTGCTATCTCATAGCCGTACATACCAGGGGAGTAGTAACGATGCATACCAGGGAGGCCCCCTGTCGGATTACCTCCACCAGCAAAACCCCCTCCATAATTAAACTCACAGATAGATTGCCCTGCAAGGGTAGTTATCTGAGCTTTATTTGCCTCAACTGGGAGGATTAGGACTGGTTTATTTTCTCTAGCGTTAGAGTCCCCTGGGTGGTCCTCAGAGTGTGTTTTGTATAGGAGCGGCTTCTCGATGGGGATAGCACCAGGGATAGCAGGAAGAGCCCCAGAAGGGGCTTGTAGGGCAATTACGCTTTTTAGGTACTTTCTATCTGGCCAGGCGGTGCGAAGTAGTGGGGGAGGAACAGTATCCCCTTCTTTATAAACTTCTCTCCCATTAAAACGCGCTGCCCAGAGAAATCTTATTAGGCTATCAGCATGTTTCTTATGCCACTTATTTACATCCTGATCGTAGCAGGATTCCCCATCAAAGGAGTTGATATACACTCCTGGACACTCCCCGTCTGCTCCATGCTTCTCATTAATCTCATCGTCAAGAAGGGCTCCTTGCCAAACTGAGTTTACAGGAATACAGCTTGGAGCCTCATCCCTAATAACCTTCATTCGAGAGCGAACAGTTTGCTCATTGGTTTCGTTGTGTTCGCAGCTATGGCTTATATAGAACTTAACAAGAGGGTGAGCTTTGGCTAACTTCTCAATCTCCCTACAGGCTTTAGCTAAGGGCATAGGAGGAACAATTGCGTGTTGGTTAGACCACCAGACGTGAATACGAATAACAGGAAACTTACCTGAATTGGCAAATCTACTTATGGCTCTTTTGGCAGGTCCAAAGGTATCCCAGAAACAACCAATAGCAGAACCAGCAGGGGTCAACCTAATAGACTTACGCAGTGGCCACTTCTTATGCCCCGCCCCTAAATAGTCATAACCTATTAGCCCCATAGCCCCCTTAGCCTATAAGAAAAGCTGTTCCTAAAATACCCCTAACTAACTATCCAAAGAATACTAGGGGGTAGCATTGACAATGTTGACACTATGGCAAGTGCGTCAACATTTAGAAAGGTAAGGGGTGTAGATGCTACTAAACCGTAGCGCCAAATCGACAGAATAGCCCGATGTGAGCGTGGCGAATAGAAATAAAGCCCGGCCCATCCCCGACTCGCAAAGGAGAGGATGGTTCCGGGCTTTATAAGTGCTAATCACTGTGGCTGACCCTCTTTCGGGGGTCGGCTCTTTTTGTGGGGCCAGCTTAGGTAGCATAGTTGGGGACTAGACCCGACTTGTGCCAGTTCAAATCTGGCTGGCTCCACCTTTTGCTATGATACACTAATTCACCCTGTAGTTTCAATAACCTAACCTAAATTAAAATTGTCTGCTTTCTTAATAGCTTACCTAGACTTGCATTCTTAACAATGCTTGACCGCTCAAGCTATAATGATCAGTATGAATAGATTGAACAAAGATAAGAGAGCGCAAATTATTAGGGCATTGGTCGAGGGTAACTCGCTCCGATCGACCTCTCGCATGTGCGATGTTTCCGTCAATACGGTTACAAAACTCTTGGTTGATGTAGGTATTGCTTGCGCTGAGTACCAACACAAAGCACTGAAAGACCTCCCCTGTAAGCGCATTCAGTGCGATGAAATCTGTTCATTCTGTTACGCCAAAGAGAAGAACCCCTCCTCCTACTTAAAAACCATAATTAGAGAAATTTTATACGTAGACATTCACAGGGGGGCAGAAGGGGGAAACGGGGGGTACCCCCTCCCCTTTAAACCGTTGTTCTAACGTTAGTTAACTAGAATTAGAATTCTCACCAGGTAAGAGCCTTATAAAATCAGGGACATAGCCAAGCTAGATGCGCTTGCGCTTGCGCTTGTAAGAGCGAGAGCGGGTTAGATAGCCAAGGGGATGATCGGTAGATACACCCCTCCAGAGTGTATAGAGCTTATGCGGTAGCTGTATGCGTATGCGGTAGCTACATTGATACAGTTAAACAGTTAAACAGTACAACAGTTAATGGGTTACCTATCGTGTATTCGGATAAGTGGTCTTTTTATTATCTAATTATTTTCTAGTATGTAAATATTTCATAGTAGTTAGTTAGTTTTATCTAGTAGCTGGCATTGAGCCAGCAAAGAATCTAAGAGAAGATTAGAGACGCTGTTCTTTTTTCTTTTTTTTTAATAATAGATAGAAAAGAGAGAAGAGAACAAAGAGAAGATACGAGCAAGCAAGTTGGTGCTGAAAGGATCCGAGCGACGAGGAGCGTAGCGACGAGGAGCGAACGCATTGCCACAGTGCAGCAAAAAGAATCTAGGGCTAAAAAAGTGAGCTGTCAACTCTAAATGTAATATAAGAGCCCTAAGCTAGAATGCGTGTTCTATTTCTTTAAGTTTAGCACGATCCCGATTAAAATCTCTAATCAAAACCTAGGACTTAGCTATTTGAATGTCGCTTACTACCTGTTAGAAGCTGGTATTCAACCATTGTTCTATCCCTCTACTCTTATATATCGCTGTTTGATAGATATTTTCATACTTCTATAGATATCTGTTGTCTTACTACACAACAGTGCTATGCTCTATCTGTGACTAGAACTAACTAAGAAAGGAAACTAAACATGAAAATTACTGAATACCTAGAGCAACACAAGGACGAAACTGCTTTTGTAACAAGATCATTCCTTGGCACTTGGTCAATATCGCTAAATAAACAGGGGAATATTTCTGGTCGATCAATTAATTCTTGCAGTCAACTTACCGATGCTGAAATTGACCTATGTAAATCCCTAGGATTAAGAGTGTTTGATTTTTTAGATGTGCACGACCGTGATGCATGGGACGCTATTGCTATTGCACATAGTAATGCACATCAACAGTTTTGTTATTAGCCAATAGCCTTCAGCTCCCGAATGGGAGCTGTTGGGTAATGGTTCCTATTATCACTTGAATTAACTAACTAACTGAGGAAACTAACATGAATAAAACAAAATGCGTCTCTTATGCTTATAAGACTTCCCCTAATGCTAAGCGACTTGGTTGCTATAAAACTGGCTGTTGGGTTCTTAAGACCGACAAGAAAGAATTTTCGACACAAACTAAAGAAGAGATATTTCACTTAGCTGAGAAGCTGGACGGGGAATACCTACAATTCTCTTTTTTGCCGGAAGGGGGCTGGAGAGCATGACACACGCATTTAACCGACTTTGCGATATGCTAATTGGCGCTAGTGTTTTGATGATTGTACTTGAATTTATTTAACTAATAGGGGGACTTGTGAAAACTATATTTGAGCATGTGGAGAATCGAGCATTCTGGCACTACACGCATCACGTAGTGTTGCTATCGGGCACAAGCTGGAAGGATTATTGGAAGGTGAATCAGTGTGGATTCCTAATAACTGCTCGCATCTTAAAACGATTATTGTCAACAAGTGGCTGGAATAGGTATCTAGATAACCCTGATTTTAATGGGTGGGCCATTCATAATATTGAAACTATGAACGGATGAGTATGTTTAGCCTACTACTAGCAACGCTAGTTTGTTTCGGCGATTCAGTAACCGCCGGCGTGGGAGTCTCCCAAGGGGCTCCGACATTCTGCGATTCCCTTGACGGTATCAATGCCGGAGTACCATCCGATGACACAAGCGAAGCGCTACTGCGATTCGAGCCCGATGTCCTAAGCAACAAGCCGGACCAAGTTATTATCATGTTTGGCCTTAATGACTCGCTATCCCTCACCCCACAAAAGTACCGTTTAAACATCCGTACAATGGTTTATAAGCTAAAATATAATAACATTAAGATATTATTGCTCACCCCTAATTACACTTTGCGCCCATATTTAAATAAGGCGGTACAACCCTTCGTTAGAATCCTAAAGCGCTATTCTAGGAATCAAGATATCCCGCTAGTCGATGTCTATAAGAGATTCAAACATCATTCTGATTTACCTAGCCTATTAGATGCGGATCTTGCCCATCCTAATGCACTGGGGCATCGTTTTATCTATAGGATAGTAAAAGGGATTACCCTATCGGATTACCTCTAAAGGCCACTAGCTTCTATTAGCGCACGTTAGGGAGCTTTTTGTTCCAGTCCAGCCTAACGCCAGGGGCACCGAACAAATCAAGTATTGGGACCGTTCTAGCGCGTTTAATGAGCTTTTGCAGGTCTGACTGACTTGCTCCTACTTCCAACGTGTCCATACACCATTTAAAAGAGAACGGCGTTGTATTCTCAGATATAAACCATTCTTCCGCATGGCGGGTGTAATGATGCGCCACATCCTTATGAGGATATAAATCTCTCAATGCTCGAAGGATAATCGCCGCCACTAGTCCCTTTTCCGGCGTAGAAAAGGCCGGAGCATATCCCATTATTTCAGAGTCTTCCCGATCAAGAGATATCTTTTGGATATATAAAAGATTGATCAGTTCAAGCATTGAAACTTAGTTCTAAGTCTCTAGTCTCATAAAAGCGTACTCTAAAAGATATTTAATGCAAGAGACATTCTTATGTTGCCTTCCCGCGCTACTGATGCTTATAGTATCATCATGACAAATACAAGAAGTAGAACACAAGCAAGCCCAAACTATTCAGACAGACACGCAGCGGAAGAGCTTCGGAAAGAAGTACGGCGCTATTCCGCTGATAAAGAATCCTGCTTTATATCTGTCTGCGATTTTTGTGTCTGGCTTTTTAAAGTCCAGTTACAACAGGACAAGACAGCAAAGATGATAGAGAGAGAAAAACTAGACGCTATTAGCGCACTAGCAGATCCATTGCTTAAAGAATCAGATCAAAAGTCCTTACTTCAATGGCTTGTCTGGCGGCTCTTCATGGAGCACTGGCCTGGTTCCGCAATCATCATCGACAATTACGCTTCACAGCAATACGGAGAGCTGGATGATGAACGCTATGAGACGAAAGAAGCAAAAGAGGCAGCTCTAAAGGCTATCGAGATTAGACACAAGACAGAGCGAAAAAAGAAAAGGGACTTGCAAAAATGGCTTATCACTCCCTCAACAATTGTTAAAAACTCATGAACGAGAAAAAAGAGATCGCAGAAAGGATCAAGTTGTTACTAGCAGGAAATGCTTGTATTTATTGCCGTACAGCTGAGAATCTACAGGACTTTCCGGCTTGTGCTTATGTGGGGAAATCTCATGAAATGGCTTGTGAATGCTGTATTGAAGAGCTAACTGCTTACGGAGACGGAGGCCAAGACTAATGAGTACAAACTATTGGTGTTCAAGTTGTGATCAGCTTCACAACAAGCATGAAGAGCATATCGTAAAATGCCAAGGTTGTGAGGGGTACGCTTGTGATTTTGGCATTTACGATTGTGAATCTTGCCACAAGGATTTTTGTACTAAATGCGCTCAAAAGTTTTTAACAGCGTATGAGACAGGTAGTTCAGATCGTTGTTACTGCTCAGATTGCGCTAATAAATTAGAAGTAGCTGGGGATATTAAACAAGAGGGAGAACAAAGTGATTAATGAAATAAGTGCGAAGGAACTAACAGCAGATATTTTACAACGATTAGAACATGAAGCAGAGGATTTTCTAGCAGTACAGAATCCTAATATTAATGACATCGGTATTCATGTAGGGAGGCAACAAGCATATGAAATTGTTTTGCGAGAGATTTGGGATATGACAGATAAGCTAGATAAGCAGGTAGACAAGGAATATCGAGATGGGAAGTTTAACTAGAATTGATGAAATAAAAATAAGGGAGATATTTATGAGCAATGAAAAAGAAGAAATGAAGCTAGATGATGTGTCAATCAATGTTCAAGATGACTTTCCTACAGTTGATCCAGGCGCATATAAAGCTGAATTGATATCAGTTAAACCTGAAATGCGTCAAAAATATGAAAGCGAAGAGGAAGAGGTTGTTCTTTGCTTCAAATATCAAATCAACGCTGAACTAGGAGAGGTGTTTGTTTTTAGGTCTGTAAGACCTGGAACGGGGGACAAAAGTAATCTTACTAAAGACATGAACTCTATTTGCAAGGAAGAGTACAGCAAGGCTAGAGGCAGTGAGCAGGGAGTTAAGGATTTGCTTAAAAGCTTAATTGGTAACACATATTTGATTACTGTTGACAGAATAACCAGCAAAAAAGGTCGGGAGTATAATAAATTTCTTGCGGTAACCTCAATGCCTAGAGGGATGGGAGTAGCTAAGAAAGTTACTGATGATGATATTCCCTTTTAGCAATGCAGTACAAAGGGGTTTGTCATACTAACTTTGAGGAAAGAGTATCTAGTGCGGGGAAGCCTTATGGAGCCTTTCACATTAACTCCGTGGGTAAGATTTGGCAGGTATTGGTTTTTAAGAATGCTGTTGAGTATGCAAAAACGCATGTCAAAATTGATGAAAAAATTATCGTTGAAGGGAAACAGGGAGATGGCGAGGAGGCAATCATACTTGCTCACTCGATTAAGTTCCCTGCACTGCAAACAGCTCCTAAGTGGGATAGAAAAAAGCTAACAGAAGATTACAGGGAATATGTAAAAGAGTGGGAAGCGCGGGGGTATGTTGAGTGGCGAGACGAACACGGGAGTTCGAGGCTATTGCAAAAGAAGTATTGTCTTTGTGTTGCGGGGAAATGGATACCCACAATTGAATTTGCGATGGATGTGTTTGGAACAAAAAATGTAGAGCTATTATTAAAAGAGATTGGGATTACTGACTGGGCTATAAAAGACTGGAGCAAAAAACGTGAAGCAATTAACTCAATTGGAGACGCAGCAATCTGTAAATACAGAGACGATAACGGCCAAGGAATATCAATCGTCAAAGGTTATGAGGAAGCGGAACAAGTACAAGGCAATTCGGACGGAGGTGGACGGCAAGTGGTTTGCCTCGAAAGCGGAGGCACTGAGGTATACGGAGCTACGAATTTGGGCTCAAGCGGGGACAATTAAAGACTTAGAATTGCAAAAGTCTTTTGATTTACACGCGGCGGTTTATCGGGATGGGTGCTTACAACGGGCCAGAGTTGGCTCTTATGTCTGCGATTTTATGTATAGAGAGAAGGACCAACACAATCGTTGGTTAGCTGATTTAACAATTGAGGATGTCAAAGGCGGGAAGGCTACTCAAACAGATATGTTTCGATGGAAATGGCGACATATGCACGCAGAGTATCCAATGTTTACCTACCGTATTGAGGCAAGCAGATGATTGAATTTAACTCTAAAACTATAGCAAACAGAATTAAGGAACTGCTCCTAGAGTCTCCACCTTTGCGAGACAACGATTTAAGACTGATTGCAAACTTCTGGGCGCATGAGATTAATGTTGATGCTTGTACAGTAAAAGAGTTTTTACAGAAGTTTGTAGCAGGAGAGGTAACAGCACCGGAGAGCATCAGAAGACTTAGGCAGAAGCTTCAAGAAACCATGCCAGAGCTTAGAGGCGAGAGGTATAAAGAGCGACAATTGCTTGATGAAGTTGCTCTAAGAGCTGAGATAAAAGAAGCAAAAGCGGTAATTGAGATTAAACAAGAGGCTAGGAAGGTTGAGGCCAAACAAGTGGAGTTAATAAGTGGATAATAATATTGGAGTTAGAATTAGAGCTATAAGAAAGAAGAAGGGGATTAGCGGGAATCGGCTTGCTATTGCCATGGGGATACATCGAGCACAGGTAAGTAGATGGGAAACGGGTAAAAAGATTCCGCAATCTGAGTCTTTAGAAAGAATTTGTAAGGTTTTAAAATGCTCAAGTAAACAGTTGTTAGGATTTTAACCATGATTGAATTTCGCAAAGTTTGCTTATCTCCCGCTACAGTTCTACAGCTCCATGCAAACGCAAAAGACTGGGAGATGCCATTATCAGACTTTCGGAAACTCGCTGCAAAGTTTGAGGAGTTAGAGCTCTCACCTCTCACTGGGCAAGTAGAATTACTAGCGCAGCCGGAGACACTAGATAAGAGAATTGTTGCAGCGGTTGGCGGGACAGTATTTTTTGCACCGCGTGAGATTGAGCTTAAAGAGCTTAAGTTTAGCTTTGGCGGTAGTGGGGATGTGTAAAAGGAAGGGGCTATGAAACAGCTGAGTTACTTAGGCAGTGCGGAGTTAAAAGCAAAAATAGTTGCTCAAGTAAAAGCACACTATGATGCTGATGAGATTATTAAAGGCAAATACTGGGAAAACGGGAAGGGCTGTTGTGTGGGCTGTATCATACATGGAAATAAGCATATCCGATTTGAGGGCGAGCTTGGTTGTCCTGAGTGGTATGCGAGACTCATAGATAAAATTTTTGAGGGACTACTAAGCGATGAAGCAAAACAATTTCCTCTGCAAATATCCAAAGCCGTACCAGAGGGTAAAAACGAAGCTTGGTGGAACCAAATTAAGTGGAAGTTTTGCGTGTTTATTCTGAGAGAAAACATTGAAAGAGTTTTATTGTTGGACGTTGCGGATGATTTAAAAAAGCAGGTCGTAGATGCAATTCGGCATGTCTTAGCCGTGTGTCAAGATGCAATCGAGACACGAGCTTATAATGAGTCGGCGGCGAGGTCGGCGGAGTCGGCGGCGTGGTCGGCGGGGTTGGCGGCGGCGTGGTCGGCGGGGTCGGCGGCGGCGTGGTCGGCGGGGTCGGCGGCGAGGTTGGCGGCGAGGTTGGCGGCGTGGTCGGCGGCGTGGTCGGCGGCGAGG
>JANMRU010000428.1:0-16373 GCA_031388585.1 Pseudanabaena sp. SOY_30_concoct_251
CCGTCTCTCTGCCCTAGCTCCAGTTCACAACCCTGCCAACCTGGAAGGCATTGAAGCAGTCGAGAGCGTTTTGGGAACTGAAGTACCACAGTTTGCTATGTTCGATACTGCCTTTCACCACCAACTGCCGGATGCTGCCGCGATCTATCCCGGTCCCTATTCGTGGGTAGAGCAGGGCATTCGTCGCTATGGCTTTCATGGCATCAGCCACCAATATTGCGCTCACCGTACCGCTGAATTGCTGAACCGGGACTTGCAAAACCTGCGGCTGATTATCTGTCATCTGGGTAATGGCTGCTCCCTTTCGGCAGTCAAGAAGGGAAATTGCATCGACACCACTATGGGATTTACTCCCATGGATGGACTGATGATGGGATCGCGCTCTGGTTCTGTCGATCCAGGTATTTTGATTCACCTGATACGGCAGGAGGATTACACCGCAGATCGATTGGATCGGGAACTCAATAAAGAATCTGGGTTGAAAGGGATCTCAGGCGTGTCCGCAGATTTGCGACAGGTGATGGTGGCAATCGAAGCAGGCAACCCACGGGCAAAGCTGGCGTTGGATATCTACATCCATAGGTTGCGATCCTGCATCGGTTCCATGCTTGCGAGTTTGGGGGGATTAGATGCTCTGGTTTTCACGGCAGGAGTCGGTGAAAATTCTGCGATCGTCCGTTCCCTGGCTTGTCAAGCGTTTGAGTTTCTAGAGCTAAAGCTCGACGGGCGGCAAAATGAAAGCTGTCCCGTAGATCGAGACATCGCCACAGTAGACTCAAAGGTGCGAGTTTTGGTAATTCATACTCGGGAGGATTGGGCGATCGCTCAATCCTGCTACCATTGTATCTCCATCCAGTGAATCAAATACTTTGACAGAATTTTGGGTAACAATCTGTACCCTTACTTCGAGCTCCGTTCCATTAGAATGTTTTGGGCGCTGTATTCTGGCACATCTTTTCCCGGGCAGCGCTTGATATAAGAACCATCCGATTGAAGATCCCATGCCTGACGGTTATCCTGTAAAAAGATGTCAAGAACTTCCTTCAACTCTTTGGCGCAAGCAGGATCTTCGACGGGGGTAACCGCTTCTACCCGGCGATTGAGGTTACGCTCCATCCAGTCAGCACTACCAATAAATACTTCTTCCCGTCCATTGTTGTGGAAATGAAAAATGCGAGAGTGTTCCAGGTAACGCCCCACGATGCTGATGACTCGAATGTGTTCGCTAACCCTTGAAATCCCAGGAAGCAGGCAACACATTCCTCGAACGAGCAAATCTATTTCAACACCTGCCTGGGATGCTTCATAAAGATTTTTGATCATACCAGGGTCAGTTAGGGCATTCATTTTGACAATGATGCGCCCAGGTTTGCCGTCTTTGCAATGTTCGATTTCGCGCCGAATCAGGGACACCATGCGATCGCGCAAGGTAACTGGAGCCACCAGCAATTTGCGGAAGGATTTTTGTTTGGAGAAGCCTGTCAGGTAATTTAATAAATCCGTCAGGTCAGCCCCCAGTTCTTCCCGACAACTGAGCAATCCCAAGTCGGTATAAATTCTGGCAGTTTTGGCGTTGTAATTGCCCGTGCCGATATGAACATAGCTGCGAATGTCATCTCCCTCCTGCCTGACGACTAACAACACTTTAGTGTGTGTCTTCAGCCCCATTACGCCATAGACAACATGTACCCCTGCTTCTTCTAATGCTCGTGCCCAGTTAATATTACTGGCTTCATCAAATCGAGCTTTGATTTCCACAAGGGCAACAACCTGCTTGCCATTTTGGGCAGCGGTAATTAGCGCTTTGATGATGGGAGAGTCACTAGAAGTCCGGTAGAGCGTCATTTTGATCGCTTGCACGTCCAAATCTTGTGCAGCATGGGCAATGAAATGTTCGACTGATGTAGTGAACGAATCATAAGGATGATGCACTAGAAGATCGCCCTGGCGGATCGCATAGAAAATGTCTTCTCCTGTATCCTCACCGATCGCCAGTTTTTCGGTGAGGTGCTGCAATCGTTTGGGTGTAACCGGAGTCCAGGATTTGTCTTTTAGATGGGGTAGAGGCAATGACATGAATGACATCAAATCTCGCATTCCCAGCCAGCCTTGTGTCACGTAGAGGTCATTGGGGTCTACGTCCATCCCCTTAATCAAGGTTTGCTTGACAAACTCTGACATGGTTGGACTAAATTGAAATCGCACAACCGAGCCACCAAAGCGGCGTTTAATGAGTTCCTGTTCGATCGCCTGAGCCAAATCCTCTGCTTCTTCCTCTTGTACCGCCAAATCTGCGTCACGAGTGACCCGGAAAAGATGGTGTTCCTGGACAATCATTCCTGGAAAGAGAGCACCTAGATTGTCCGCAATTACCTGCTCCAATGAAACACCTGCCCAAATAATGGGGCGATTACTGTGGGGATGAACCTCAGGCGGTAACGTCACAAAGCGGGGGAGGCTGTCTGGTACTTTGACTCTGGCAAACCCTGCTAAATCTGTTTCTGGATCCTTTAGCACAATGGCTAGATTTAGACTCAGATTTGACATAACCGGAAAGGGATGTGAGGGATCGACTGCCAGAGGGGTCAGAATGGGAAATATACGCTCGAAATATTGCTTAAGGTATTGGCGCTGCGCTTGATTGAGCTCTGCGAATTTCAACACATGAACGCCCTCAGCCGCCAATTGAGGAATCAATTCAGTTTCAAACAACTCCTGCAACTGAGCTACCATTGGATGAAGGCGCTGGCCGATCCGATCTAATTGCTCCTGCGGTGACAGTCCATCAGGAGTCAAAGTTGCCACCTGTGCTTCTACCTGACGTTGCAGGCTGGCAATTCGTACCATGAAAAACTCATCAAGGTTGGCACTAAAGATGGCTGCAAATTTTAACCGCTCAAGTAGGGGCGTGCGAGGGTCGATCGCTTCATGCAACACCCGACAATTGAACTCCAACCAACTAAGTTCGCGGTTGAAATAATAACGTGGGTCATTCAAATCAATAGCCTTGGCAGCCTTCTTAGTTTCGGACATCATTATCAAGTAAGGAAATGAGTACGCTTAGCAATCCCAAAATAGTTTACTCAGCTAGGGTTAAGGAATAATTAAAACCGAGATCCTGGGATCCAGTTTCCTTAACGTTGGCGAGATTAAGTATTGAAAGCAGTCCCGTAGATCGAGACATTGCAACGGGAGATTCATTGATGCGATCGCCCAGAATTGTTACCGTTTATTTCACGGAATAGACAAAACAGCCCAAATGAACTTGTATTAGAGGTAATGCTCGTTGGTTCGGATTTATTGATTCAGATATCAGGAGTTGAAGATGTTGACAGAACTGCAAAAGCGTAAGTTGATGAAGCTATTTAGCATGTATGATGCCTGTAATCTAGGTGTCTTGAAAATAGTTGACTTTGAGCGATTAGCTCAACAATTAGCAGAATTGCGGGGCTGGAAGCCTGGCTCAGCAGACTATGAAAGAATTACCAGTCAGTATCTATTTCGCTGGAACCGAATGCGGTCAGAGATTAAGGAAACATTGAATGTCCGAAATGATGGTCGGGTAAATTTGGACGAATGGTTGAATTATTACGATATTGCTCTAAACGATCCAAGCTGCGAGGAAGAATTGCTTTCCTTGGCAGAAGCAGTGTTTAACGTCGTAGATGTTGATGAGAGCGGTCATTTAGATAAAAACGAATGGACAGAACTGTTCCGAGCCTACAACATTCCAGTCATATACGTTGAAGAAACTTTTGCCCGCATCGACCTCGATGGAGATGGCATGTTAACTAAAGAAGAAGTTTTGTCTATGATTCGAGAGTTTTACTATAGCGATGACCCAAGTGCAACCGGAAACTATATGTTTGGACCCATTTAAAATTCGTATCTATTAACCGGCACTGGTTCCGTGAGATGGGTTGTTCAAAACGTTTGTCAATTGATGCTTAGATTGCATATCGTAGCGTCAATATTACCACAACTGGGACAAGGATAGGAAAATAGATCCATAACACAATCAGTATTTAATGATTTCTGTGCTCCGATTATCGCTTAACTCAGGCATAGCAAGATCTTAGCCTTTCCCACATAGCGGAACCAGTGTCGATAGCTCCTCTCTTGGCGGGTTCGATCTCGAATTAATGTAAAGTCCAATACCAATTTGTCACCCTGAAATCAGAGTCTTTTTGTGCTACCTCCATGCTATGGACAAAATGTGTGAAACTAGCGGTTGGCTTCCCAACAACTTTAGACCCATCATCCCATAGTCTTAATTGAACAGCTTCTTGGGCATAAGGTTGGGCAATAAAAGCTTCTGCTTCTTGTGTAGAGAACTGACCTCCTTGAATCTCTAGGCTTAGTTTTGAAGCCTCAGATAGCGCTTCCCAATAGTGCGAGTCAACACAACAGAGATAACGCTTAGCTTGAACATGCAGGCGAATTGGCTCTGTTACAGCTGGGCTAAATAGAAGTCGTAAATAGGGGATAGCTCGGTATTCGTGGCGATCGTCAATTCCTCTTTCTGCTGCATCTTTGCCGAAGTCATGCATTAAATGCCCTAAATCATGGAGCAAACAAGCTGCGATCGTTTCAGAGCTACTATTTGCTGACTCCGCTAGGGTAGCGCATTGTAAGGCGTGTTCCAGTTGACTCACCACTTCGCCGTCATAGGAATTGTGACCCTTTTGCCAAAATAGTTCGCAGATTTTTGGAATTGTTAAGCGCATGAGATGATGAGGTTTCAGGTATCGACATAGCGGGACGCTTGTAAGGCTTTCCAAGTGCGCGTTGAACAGATCGACGGGTTTAACGCTGTAATTGGGAGCCACTGAATTCCTTTGGGGCCAATTTCGGGATCGTTACTGCTGAAGGTAAGAGGTTTTGTTTGGACAGAGCATTTGTAGATAATATTTAACGTCTGTAATCGTTCTCCCTCTTCATTGTGATAGAAGCTTTCAGTAATTGTCAAGAGGTTTTCTACGTGAAAGTTCTCCAACCCAGTTTCTTCCCGAACTTCCCGTGTCAGTCCTGAAAGCAAAGCCTCACCAGGTTCTAAGCCGCCACCTGGCAAATCCCAACAATTCGGTTCTGGTGGCGTGATTTGATGAATCAGCAGTACTTCGCCATTCTCAATAAACAAACCCACCACACTAACCCTCAGCTTGATATCTCGATCCATAAATTACTACTGTCCCAGCAACTCCTCAGCTAAACCAAAGGATAAAGTCATGCCTGCGCCACTAAGTGCATTGACAATGGTTACTCCTGGTTCCGGATAGGCTAGGAATTCGGTTTTGCCGGGGAGTTTAGCATAAACCCCGTGCCAGGTCTCAGTGATCGCATAGGATGGCACTTTAGCAAAGGTTTTCAAATAATTGAGGATGTGTTCATTTATTTCAGCTTTGTCGAATGGTTCGGGATTTAAGCCGTATTCGTGGGAATCGCCGAGTGTCAATTCTCCCAAGGCAGTTTGAGATGTCAGGACGTGAATGCCCCATTTTGGGAAATAGGGAGTTTCCAACTCGATTCTGGCTTTTAATGCCGGAAGCGATTGGCAATTAGCGAAGGAGGCATAGTGCGTCAGCGTCAAACCTGCACAAAGCGTGGGGCCTAATTTCCAATTTCCAGGCTGGGAGCCAGTTCGCATCATTTGCAGCTTGGCTTTGGTAATGTTCGCGACAGCATAGACAGATGGATAGAGGGTTTCAAAATCGGCACCGCTACAGACAAACAAGCGATCGCACGTCCACTTCTCTCCCCCCGCCGTGAAATTTGGGTGAGAAATTTCCGTTACAACTTTACCGAACTGAAACTCTACGTTATATTCCGATCGCAAGAAGTCGGGTAATTTCCCGATCGCTTCGCGAGGATCGACGGTTATTTCCGTGGAACTCCAGAGCGCGCCGAGCAAACCTTCCGTCACAACTGCAGCACTTTTTTCCGCAACTCCATAGGGAGTCAAGATGGTTGCTGCGTAATTCGTATCGCGAACAGAATCGGCAAACTCCTGCAATACATCCATTTCATCCTGTCGGTAAGCCAGGTGCAGCGAACCGCACCGATCCAGATAAAAACCTGCTTTGGGTGCAACTTCCAACCAGATGTCTCTGGATCTTAACGCGCGATCGTAAAGCGGACCGATAGGTTGACCGATGGGCCAGATCGTGCCGAAATTCCGAATCGATGCGCCCACAGCACTGGTATTTCTCTCAAAAACTACTACTTTTAAGCCTTGTTTGGCAGCAGCCAGAGCGTGGGCTAAGCCGACAATACCTGCCCCGACAATTGCCACATCTGCGTAGTTTGCTTGACTCATGGTGATTAATAGTTACAAACTTGCTAATTTTTCTTTGAATTCGCATAAAGAACCAAACAAACCATCATTTGGATAGTTTGATAGCTGCTCTCCGGTGTGGGTTCCATTCGTAACCCCAAAGGAAAAGAGGCAGTTGGCATTGATCCCGGCTTGAAGATCGGCAGGAGTATCGCCGATCGCAATGACTTTCCTGGAGTCTCTAATACCCAACTCGTACATCGCCTTTTGAATCATATAGGGGGCGGGACGACCTTCTTCGCGAAAAATTTCTGAAGGTGTAACCGAAACCTGGATAACTGAGTCTTCCGAACCGACGCGATCGGCATTCAAGCCTTTGTCCCAACCCAAGCGATTCAGGATGATGTCGGTCACCTCTCGATAAAAGCCAGTACTCAAAGCAATTGCAATCTTCTGCGACCTCAGCCAGTCAAATAGCTCCAAACATCCTTCCGTCGGCTCGACGGGTTGGGTAAGATAGTGCTCCTCTAAAATTTCTCTAAATTTTCCAAAGGAAGCTGCAATTTTTTGGACGTAGTCGGGATAGTCCAGACCTACTTGTTCTTGCCAAAGCTCTTGGAAAACTTGTATTTTGGGCAGCCCCATCATCGATATCACTCGATCTGTTTCTGCGTTTAATCCCGTACTTTCAGCTGCTATGAGAAAGCAACGCTCGACTTCTTTGCGATCTTTAACTGTCGTACCAGCCATATCAAAGACAACTAGTTCGATTTTTGACATTTGGATGTAAATCTCCGCTGATTTTTATTTGAACCCTGCTAAGGTTATCGCTTTAGCCATGCTTGGGAACGTTTTTGTATTCCTTTTGTTAGCAACCAGTAAAGAATCCTTATCCCAATACTGGTAAAGACGATCGCGGTTGACATGGCAGCGGCAGCAGCAATATCCCCAGCATCGTCCATATTCACGATCGCTACCGCTGCGATCGGTAGGGTAGGGGGATAGATGAACACAATAGCAGAAATAGTAACCATAGTATTCACAAAGTAATACATGCCAATTTCCAAAATGGTTGGCAAAGAAAGCGGTACAGTAATGCGCCAGAAGGTTTTATAGAACGGTACGGACATGGAGGCTGAGACAGCTTCAAATTCGGGATCCAACTGTTTGAGAGCAGTAGTTGCAGTTAAGAAGCATACCGTATAAAAGTGGATAATATTGCAAATGACCAGGATAGCCATGGTACCGTAGAGGCCGAGGAAGGGATTGGGAATCGCAATTCCTGTAAATGGAATCGACCAGACTGGATTGTTAAAGAAGAATACGTAGGATAGCCCCAACACCAGACCGGGCAATGCTAAGGGTATTGTGGACAGAAAGTAGTTGACGGAGCGCAACCAGGGCAAGCCTTTACCTTTCTCTACGAGATAGGCTCCGATAAAGACGGCGATCGTACCGAAAACTGCCGTATAAAGGGACATCCAAATGCTGTTCCAGTAAGCATCATAACCTCCTCCTCCTACGGCACTAAAGTTGAAATGGTTAAGAGTGAGAGTAAAGTTGTAGGGCCAAACCTGGATTAAGGAAGCAAAAATAATAGTGGCGAAGACGGCGATCGCGGCAGAAGCTACGAGCGAACAAAATACGAACATTTGCCAGTCCAGAATGGCATTGGGTCTGGGCTGAAGTGGTACTGCCTTGGCACTGACTAAAGCAACTTGTCGCCTCTGCACGATTCTGTTTGCGATAAAGGCAAGAATAGTGGGAATCAGCAAGAAGACGCTAATCGTCGCACCCATCGAAAAGTTTTGCTGACCTACCACTTGCTTATAGATATCCGTAGCCAGGACGTTGAAATCGCCACCTACCACCTTAGGCACGCCGAAGTCCGTAAACGCGAGCGTGAAACAAACAAAGACAGCGCTGACTAAGCCGAATTTGACACTGGGTAGGGTCACGGTGAAAAACGTACGGAGGGGAGAGGTGCGAAGCGCCTGCGCCGCTTCATACAAACGAGCATCCGTCAAGCTCAAAGCCGTCATTAATATTACAACTGCTTGAGGGAAACAGTAGAGAGCTTCTCCAATGATGATGCCATTCGATCCGTATAGATGAATGTCCCAACCAGGAAATAAACCAAAGAATCCTAGCGTCACAATTCCTCGGTTGCCGAACAAGTAAATTAAACCGATGGCATGAGCGAGGGGTGGAATATAAAGGGGTAACATACCCAAGATTCGAAAAATACTCTTTCCCACCATTGCAGTTCGCGTGAGCGCATAAGCATAAATAAAGGCAAGCACAACTGAAACCAGGGTGCTGGAGATCGCAATATAGAAACTGTTCAGAAAGGAAACCGCGAGGGCTGGGGTGCTAATGTATTTGATGTAATTATCAAGACCGACCCAGACTCCGTCAGTATTTTGGAAACTGCGGGTTGCCATTGGAAAAAGGGGTAAAACTACCCCAACAAGCAACCAGAGAGTTCCCAGAACTAGAAGTCCTCTCATTGCCCAGTCTTCAGGCGTGATGATGCGTTGAACTTTTTTGGGAACGGGTTGAGCTAGGGTTTGCCGAGTAGCTGCTTTTGGTGCTGATGGTGTCATAAAGCCATTTTGAATTGCGATCGCTACCGATTTCTTCGCCAGTAGCAGTGAGTTTTATGGAAATTAGGGAGCCGAATCAAGCGGCGAAAATCTGAATCGAATCTGGGGGGATTTGAATGTGCAGGCAAGTATTCGGACTGAGATCTAATTCGAAAGCTTCATGAGTTGAAAAATCCACAGTCAGCACTTCCTTAGCATCCCCATCAGGGCGAAGAGTAACGCGATAGCCCGATCCTAAAAACTCAACTCCCTCAACCTCAGCCTTCAACACGTTGACAGAGTTAGCGCTTTGCAGTTCGCGATAATTCATCACTCGGATATCTTCAGGGCGAATGGCGGCGATCGCTGGGTTGTCTGGAGGAAGAGGGTTTTCTGTTGCTGTAAGCATGAGGTTGCCACAACGCACTTGTCCGTCTGCGGCAACAACGCCATGCAAAAAATTCATTACGCCGATAAAGTTAGCCACGAAGGGAGTACTTGGACGCTGGTAAACAGAGCGGGGAATTCCCACTTGAGCGATGTACCCCTTGTCCATGACTACGATTCGATCCGCCATGGCTAGAGCTTCTGCCTGGTCGTGGGTTACCATCACTGTAGTAATTCCTAGACGCTTTTGCAATCGCACGATTTCAGTGCGAAGTTTGACCCTAACTTGAGCGTCTAATGCCGAAAGAGGCTCGTCCAGTAACAACAGCCCTGGCGATAGCGCCAACGCTCTTGCGAGGGCAATTCTTTGCTGTTGACCGCCTGAGATTTGTGACGGATACTTATTCCCAATTTCTTCCAAGCCTACCAAAGCCAGCAGCTCCTGAACTCTCGATCTAATTCTTTGCTTCGATTCCTTGGCATTTTGCAAGCCATAGGCAATGTTTTGGGCTGCGGTCAGATTGGGAAACAAAGCGTAGGATTGGAACACAATGCCAAAGTCGCGTTTTGATGGAGGCAGGCGCGAAACATCCTTGCCTCCTTGAATGACTCGCCCGCTTGTTTGTTCTTCCAAGCCTGCAATAATTCTGAGCAAGGTTGTCTTACCACAACCACTGGGTCCCAGCAAACACACGAATTCACCGGGATACACATCCAGGTAAATGTCGCGGAGGGCGACAAATTTCCCAAAGTTTTTAAAAACATTCTCGATGCTGAGATAGGGTTGCTTCAGATCTCCTCCAGCATCCTCTTTTAAGTGTGGCGATCTGCGATCGCGATCAAGTTGGGAGGGTTTATTTTGCTGAAGATCGGTCTGCGAAGAAGCAATTTTATTTTCATCTGGGGAAATTGTCATATTAACTCCACTAGAACATGGCGATTGTATCTCTGCAGAAATTAAGCGTACCGAGATAAATTACTTCTTCTTCTCTGACTTAGCACCATAACGATTCGTCCACTCCTCAAGAATCTTGTCTCGATTGGCAGCAGCCCAATTAAAATCATTTTTAATCAGTTGCTTTAGGGGATTGGAGAGATATCCTGCAGGAATTGGAACGTCTGTTTTTACCGATGTAATTGCAAAATTTTTCGCATATTTCTTGGAGACATCCTGACTAATTGCCCAATCCAGGAAAGTCTTCGCAGCAGGTTTAATTTCAGACTTCTTGACGAGTGCATTCGCCTCTATATCCCATCCCGAACCCTCTTTGGGGAAAACAGGTTCGATCGGTTCGCCCGCATTTTTCTGCTTTACGGCGCGGTAGTCAAACGAAATGCCAATCGGGTATTCTCCAGATCCTGCTACTTTGCAAGGTTTGGAACCAGAGTGCACGTACTGGGCGACGTTTTTATCGAGGGCATCGAGATAGTTCCATCCTTCCTTTTCACCCTTCAACTGTAGAATAGCTGCTACAGATAGGAAACCAGTACCGGAAGAAGCTGGATTGGGCATGACAATCTGACCCTTGTAGATCGGTTTCGTCAGATCTTCCCAAGACTGAGGTATTGGTAGATTCTTCTTCTTTAGCTCCACCGTGTTTGCACAAAATGCTGACATCCAGGCATCAATACCCACCCAGTGAGGCGGATTGCGATCGTCGCGGAGTAGGGCTTGAACGTTATCTAAACCTTTGGGAGCATAAGGCTCAAGCATTCCTTTCTGGTCCGCTACCAGTAAGCTAGAAGCAGCCAATCCCCATATAACGTCTGCCTGAGGGTTATCCTTCTCAGCTAGTAATTTAGCGGTGATAATACCTGTAGAATCGCGTACTGGGTTAACTTTAATTTCCGGATACTTTTGTTTAAATGAAGTGAGATACTCTGAAATCTGGTCGTCTTCTAGTGCAGTGTAAACGACAATCGTTGCTGCCTTGTCAGTTTGTGCGACCGGATTCTGGTTGGAGCTGGAACAGGCTGCCACCATTAAAACCAACGTAAAAGATAACAATATATTAGAAACGAAGCGAAGCCACTTTTTATTTCTCAACATAACTCTCCTGCTCGTGATTTACTGCGATCGCCTTAACCGGAATACGATCGAATTTCGGGGATAAATACAGTAATAAAAGTGACTTTCCTCAAAGATATTTAGAATGAAAAAATGACATGATATTCATTTACCTTCGAACTACTACCAAGGCTTAAAGTCGTAAAAAGGAGTCAACATTTCACACTTCTAGTTAGACTATCCAGGGAATAACTACAGTTACTGAAATGCCACATCGTAGATCGTCGTAAAAATGGCATAACGAGTATTCAGGAAGCATGATTACTAGTATTCAACATGATTCCTTAAAGTAAAAGGTTAAGGACGTGCGAAGCAAGGTTTAATTTTGGGTTAAGTTTAGTCTAAATTCCAGTGTTTGGAACTCGATTTACACAAAAATCAGATCGCTCTCTTTGAAATATCAGTCAGAGTTCGCCAAACTTGTGTAGCGATCGCTGTTGAGCTAATTTGTCGGAGCAGGCTGAGGCAGCGACGGAGAAAGAACCCGATATTGAGCTAGAACCCTACAATCATTTGCAGAAAGGCTAGTGTTTTGTAGTTTCTCATACGTCGCTAGCAATCATCGAAGCTGAAACTTGCAATTTGCCAAGTTCGCTTACCAGTCGCTTAGCCTGATGTTTATAGAGGGAAATGCTTAACGTTACGGGTAGGTCAGCCATCGTCTCTCTAGCCTTGATGATGCTGCATCCCGAAATACGCGCGATCGCGTTTGCCCCTTCAAAAGCTGCCTCTTTATTTAGTGATTTTTCGATCCGCACTCGCCAAGAGCGTGAAGCGATCGCACCAGACTCGATCCGCCGCAAGCCATCAGATGTGGCCATTACTACTAAGCGATCGCCTACATGCAAGCGTAGATGATCTGAAGGCATTAATCTTGCTTGGTTTTGCGGTTCTTGGAGCAGAATTGGCACTACCCCATAACCATAGGCTACTTCCGCCAGAATGCGTCCGTTAAGGGTATCGCCTTCTTCAATTTGATACTCGGTTACCAAAATTATTTGGCGATCGAGGCGGAACAAGCTCAGCACATTCTCACCGAAAGCCGCCGCTGCGAATGCTTCCGCTGAGATAGCATGGGCGCAAAGCACATCAGCATATGGTAATAATTGTGCTAAGTTATTGCTAAATCTTTGCTCAAAGGTGCGAATCACCAGACCGCAATCGGAATTGACCGCATGAGACATCAATCCAGCTTCAAGATTAACCATCTCATCATCGGTAACTGCGATTACACTTCTGGCAGTATTTATATTGACCTTGCTTAAAGAATGGTTGATATTCCCAACTACCAAAGGCATCTGGGGCAATACACCAGGATCGAGATCGCTACTACTAATTCCCACTAAAGGCTGCTTTAACTCTTGTAAGTAAGTGGCTACCTTGTGTCCAACCCTACCTAAACCGATTAATACGATGTGATCTTTGAGGGGAACAGGCGGACGGCGGGATAGAAACTGAAAGCGGGCGCTCAAGATGCGCTCGTTCAGTAATCCATAGAGTACCCCAACCAGTGCAATGCCCGTTAAAGTCACTCCCAAGGCAAAAATCCTCAGCCACCAAGGGATGGGAGTACTAAAAGGCACCTGACTAAATAGGTCGCCGTATCCACCAAGTAATAAAATCGCTGAAGTGAAGAAAGCATCCAATGGGTTAATGCCAGGATAGTTTAATCTAAATAGAGACACCGATAACAATACAAGGGTAGTTGCGATCGCGCCGCAGATTGCTGCTACACGCCGCGACTGGTTTTCCCCCAGCCATTGCCAAGCTTTGACCAAGTTCTGCTTGATGTTTTGACCCAAGAAGATCTGGATATTCTCTTTCCAGGTCTTTTTATTAGCTGAGAGTTGCGCTGTTTGTGCTGTTTGTTCGAAAAGTAGGGTGGCAGCATCAACAATCTCAATACAAGTCAATGCATCCCCAGCATTTAACCTATCGTCGGGTTCCCAATTGTAAAAGGATTGGAAGGATTGAGAAAGATTAGCTGTAGAAGAATTATCAGCGATATCGCGAGCTAAGACGCGACGAGTTCGACTATTTAGTTCGTATAGTTGACGATGGTAGGAATTATGCTCGGGCAAAATTTGTTGACGGATTACTCTAATTTGCTGCCGATCTAAGTTAAAAAACCCTAGCACCTCCTCACCCAGTCCTGCCAAGGCAAAGGTAGAGGCAGATAATTGAGTTGGTTCAAATGCTACAAAATTCCCCAGATGATTCTCTAGCAACTCGTTGAGATTTTGCTTGGCAGATCGAACCACTAGCCGCACCGATGGATTAATTAACCGACAGGCAAAGGCAGTTTCGATGTTAATTCGTTCGTTGCTCGTCACAAGCAATACTGTGCGGCAATCTTTGATGCCAGCCTGTTCTAGGATTTGGGGCTGACGGCAATCTCCAATCACCAGCGAAGCTAATAAACCATCTAGATTGGGGATTTCCCAACTTGTTGGTTGTGTAAGTTCAATCGCATTAACATTTACACCAAACCTACCCAAAGCATCTACGCACTGCTGACCGAGACTTCCAAGTCCGCAGACAAGGAATAAATTTAACTTTGACTGAGAAGTTTTTTGGCTAAACTGAGTCACAGTATAGTAATTTAAAATTAACAACCTAACATTAGAATTTTAGCGCTAATTCCAGTATCTCCAAATCTGGTAGATTGACACACACGCAATTTCGATCCGCAATCGGACTTGCTCCAAATGTATTATCTGGATTGTCTCTCCTCTCAAGCACCTGGCTGAGGGCTAAGCAAAGGAATTGGGCGATCGCTTATAGAGAGGACAACGATCTATTCGCCATAGTGTGTTCTTGCACGAACAATCAAGACAACCTGGTCTTTTAAGAAGATTTCGTAGACAATACGATCTGTGCGATTGAGTCGGTAGGAATATAAACCCTTTAAATCACCTTTAAGGGCTTTGCCCGCGTAAGGATTTATGGCAATGACTTGCTGAAGAATTTCTTGAAGTTTTTCTTTTTGCTTTGGGGTTAGCAATGCAACATCTTTTTGAGCTTGCTTGGAGAAGAGAATTTCAAAGGGTTCCATGGATTCAACCGAACACTCGATCCATAGTTAATACATCCCCCTGAAGATATTCCTGACGTGCTTTCTGAATATCGGATAAAAGGGTGGGATCTTTCAGGAGTTCGGTGGTTTCAATTAAAGCTTCTAGCTCTTCCTGAGCGATGAGTACAAAGCTCTTGTTTTCTCGCACGATCGCGACTCCCTCAGAATCCTGGCTGGCACGCTCAAGAATTTCGTTGAGATGGGTCTGGGCATAGTCACTGGTAACTTGATACATAGGTTGAGTCTTAGCGGTGGAAGTTACACGATTTTATCGTACTGAACTAACGAGGCATGGCAACCCGCAATGAAAAAGACGATATTTCTAATTATGACAAAATCGGCGCGATCGCCTCTACCCCAAAAAACTGCTATCTACCTAATCGCACTATACCAGCCAGTTTAGATCGTAAAGACGCTGCCACGCCTCACGGATATGCTTTGGCTTAAACAGATCGTGCGCAAGCACGCTCCAAGCCTGAACGCCTGCGATTGCCTCTTCCATACCTACTGGACAATTGCTTTTCGTCACAACCCAGTGCGTCGTAGCCAGTAACTCCATCCCATAGGGAGTTTCAAACCCCTCCACCAGTTCGCTAACTCGATTGACTCGTGCGATCGCTTTAGGAGTTTCAGCCAAAAATGCTGTTGCTTCTTCGGCAACTCGGGGCAACAGACGCATCTTTGCCTCGCGGCTGTGTGATGCATCGCTAGCGAACACACCAACTATCCTTACTACTCCCGTCCGCTCCCTAATTTTCCTTGAGCTTTTGCCGCTGCGGCCGAAGGCATTCGGAACGAAATCGCATCAGATCTTAGAATATCCACGGTAATTCTCGAAGCAATCACATAATTGGTGAGGACGATGTCCCTTGGCTGGAGGCAAATCTAAAAACACTACGCGAATTATGAGGTGGTTGCAATAACTCACGTGGCGAAGCCTGTCGACGCTTTGCCTCCCTGAAGCTTTTCCATAAATTAGCCTGAGTATTCCCAATCGAAAAGTATACTTAGACAAGCCTTTATACTGGCTTGCAGCCGAAGGCATTCGGAACAAAATCGCAGCCTTATACCCAGCACCGATGGACGCAGCTCAACTTGAACCACTATTGCGAGAATTACTTGCACTACCCAACGAAACCGAGTGGGTAGAGTTCAAGCATAATAATAGCGACCCAGAAGCGATCGGTCAGTACATCTCGGCTCTATCGAACTCTGCCACTTTGAATGGTAAGCAGATGGGCTATATTGTCTGGGGTATTGAGGATGGCAGTCATCAAATCCTAGGTACGTGCTTTAAACCTCACCAACAAAAGGCGGCTGGCAACCAAGACTTAGAAATCTGGCTAGTCAACCTGCTTACTCCTCCAATAGACTTCAAAATCTATGAGTTACCTGCGAGGGTAAGAACATTGTTATTTTCGAGATCCCCAGAGCTACCAATATCCCCACTCGATTCAAAAGTATGGAGTATATAAGGGTGGGTTCTCACAAGCGATCGCTCAAGGACTTGTCAGAAAAAGAGCGGAAACTGTGGTCATTATTCACCCAAGAACCTTTTGAGAAGGGGATTGCGCTGGAAAATGCCACCGCAGATGAGGTGCTAGCACATCTAAACTACCCTGCTTACTTTGAGCTAACCAAAAGCAAAGCCTGCCAGATAACAGGGCAGGAATCCTCGAACGGTTAGTGTCGGAAAAGATGATTGTTGCCAAACTGGGCAGTCGCTTCGACATCACAAATTTTGGCGCAATTCTTTTTGCAAAAGACCTACGGTTTTTTGAGCGGTTGTCCCGTAAAGCGGTTCGAGTAGTAATTTACAAAGGCAAAGGACGCGTCGAAACACAGAGAGAGCAAGAAAATCCTAGATGATATTCCTTCAGTTGCTTACCCACTGTCTGATATTTCTCGTAAGTACTGCGGCCGGCCGCCTCGGCGTCGGCGAAATGGGTGTCGTAGTCGACGGCGATGTCCTCGATGGTCGCG
>JANMRU010000503.1:0-1184 GCA_031388585.1 Pseudanabaena sp. SOY_30_concoct_251
GATTAATTCTGGAAGTGTCTCGATATAACCCGTAAACACAACCTGCTCTGCTATACCTAAGGTTTGTGTTAGCTGTTTTAGCCTGCGATCAAGTTCGCCACTACCAGCAATTACTAAACGTAATTGCGGATTTTGCACGGACAATTTCGCAAAAGCCTGAATGAGATATTGCAATCCCTTTGCTTCAGTTAAGCGAGCGGCAGTGCCAATAATTATCTGTTCCTGTGGATGCAAATAGAATCGATCGGCTAGCTGCTGGCAGCGATCGTATTGCAATCTCGGTTCATCGACGCCGTTATAGATTAAATTGAGTTTTGAAGGGATAATCCCCATTCTGATTAAGATATCTTTCTCTGCTTGGCAAACCGCGATCGCCGCATCCGCCCACCAATTCGAAAACCAGGCAGCAAGGCGATAACTGATCGCACTTTCTACGCCATGGTAGCCATGCACTGTAAACACAATTGGCGTTCGCGGTGAAAATAACTTTGCTAAAGGGATTAGTTCGTGTGCGGCATGGACGTGGATTAAATCTATGGGTTGAACTTGCGCGATCGCTTGAATCCCGACGCGAAACTCGGCGATTCCCTTGCATAGATTTCGCTCCAAGCGCGAAAAGTGGTGGTAATTAATATTTTGAGATTTAAAACTATCTACACTTTTACCGCTGGGCGCAAGCAAGGATACTTGATAGTCTTGTTTAAAGTATTCGATCAGGCTAAGAGCTTGTTTTTCGGTGCCCCCCTGTTCTAAATAAGGCAGGATGTAGAGTATGTGCTTCTTCACTAATGGCTAAATAATTATGCGTACCGCAATTTGGTTTATACCAGTTTTATGCCAATTTGGGGTGGTAAGGGGCACCGACTATCAAGACTGAAATTGACCGAAACAAAAGCTGATTTTCAGTTTGAGCTTTAAAAGCCGATGATGAGATTTGAACTCACGACCTGCTGATTACGAATCAGCTGCACTACCACTGTGCTACATCGGCCTATTCCTACAAAACGTGGAACAAATTATAGCATTTAGTGACTTTTTGACACTCCCCGACCTAAAGGAACGGGGATTCTTAATTCAGCGACTGACCTTTAAGTACTATGTCCTTGCGGCAATTCTTAAACCTCTCAACCGTACAGTAGTACCAATTGCAAAGTCTAACTCACAGTTACCCCAGAGGGTCTATC
>JANMRU010000052.1:0-20518 GCA_031388585.1 Pseudanabaena sp. SOY_30_concoct_251
GTGAGATAGGCAAGGTCTCCAACAGAATCACAAGACCAATTGAGATAACCTACCAAATTTAAGCGTGTTGAGTCTAATTCAGTCGTACTACTTAATTGGAACAGGAGGGGTCGCTATGAGCGAACTACTATCATTGGAGAAGCAATTTGCACATTCGATGTTTTGTCAGCAGGTCAAAGACATCACTAATATAGAGTCAGCCAAGAAACTGCTTGAAGACTTGCATCTACTTTACTTAGGGCAACAGTCGTTGTTTGTCCAGCTTGCCAAACAAGATGCTTTTAGAGACTATCTGGACAGTAGCCAGTTTTAGTTTCTCAAGAAAATCTCAGAGCTAGCTATGTATGACTCAAAAAAGAGGTGGTGAACTTTATTCTAAAAACTAATAAAATTGATAACAATAGATCCTCCTATCCCTATGATAGGGGGATCTATGACATTTATCGCTAAAATTATTGCAGCCCGCTATAAAAGCAGAGGTAGCTTCTCAATTGGATAGCTATACCACCGCTCTAAACGTCCTAACTCTAAATCTAAAGGATGAGTAGAAGCGAAGCTGTTACAGTCATAACCCAGGTCGCGTAAAGCTGCCACAATCGTGCATGGTGCTACCCACCATTCTTGCCCAAGTGCAAGCAAGTTGAGATGCTTAGAACCAGCGAGAGCAGATACCTTAGCCCGCAGATCGTCAGCCATAGGTAGTAATGGCATCACGTCTCCAAGATAAATCGATTCGGGCTTTGCCAGGGCAATCAACCAGCGTAAATGTGTGAGGGAAGGAGGTAAACTCCAAAGGATGAGAGATTTATAGATGCGGCTAGGGCGATCGCGATCCACTTCTCCTAGAAATCCACTCTCTGGTCGGTCGTAGCCGTATAGCAAAACTGGCTGCGCCAGATCGCTGACTTGCGGATTGAGAGGATCGTAACGATGCCATTGGGGCAAATGTTTGATGCTTGGAGCTTGCTTGTACTCCAGAATTGGCTCCCACTTATTTGCTCGAACAGCATGATCCTCAGACTCAGGTAAACGAATGCCAACCAGCTCTAGCTCTACTGAGGTGGTATCCTGCCAATGGTTAGCACGCAGTTTGTAAGCCAGGTCTACGCGATCGGGTACAGGGCAATATTCTCCCCAACGCCAAGCGATCGCCTTGATTTTGCTACCATTACCCCGATCTAATTCTATTGCCAAGCAATCACGACTTTTGCCACGTCGCTGCTGTGAAAGTACGCGCACATTGCGACTATAAAATACTGGATCGGAATTACCCATACCGCAGGGTTGCAGTGCATCGATTTGCTCAAATAGCGCCATGGAAATATCTTGCAGATCGGCTTGGACATCTACTGTCACTAAAGGTTTTAGATGTTCGGCTTGCAAATGCAAATTCGCAAACTCACGTAGGCGATCGCGCAGTTTATCTAAATTCGCAGCAGGCATGGTGAATCCACCCGCCGCAGGATGTCCACCTCCCTTGCCGCGAATGTCTTTGATAAATTCCAATGACTCAAACACATTGAATTCAGGAATGCTGCGCACTGAGAAGCGGATATTGCCATCTTCTTCGCTAGAACCAATAAATACGGGTACACCATAGCGTTCGACTAAGCGTGAAGCCACAATCCCAATTACACCATGATGCCAGTTATCTCTCACCACAACTAGCACGCGCTCTTTGGCTAGATTGATATCGCTTTGCTGTACAAGCGCGATCGCCTCTTTTTCGATTTGAGCGCATTTTTCTTGACGTTGTTTGTTGATCGACTCGCATTGCATGGCTCGCTCTAGGGCGATACCCATATCCGTCGTGGTTAGCAACTCAATTACGGTGACAGGATTGCCAATGCGTCCCACAGCATTGATGCGCGGCCCCAAGCCAAAACCGATCGCCTCTGGCTTTAGTCCTGTTTGTTTTTCGCCGGACATGCCTGAAACTTGAATTAATGCCTGTACGCCCATAAGCTGCGATCGCGCCAATAAACTCAAACCTTGCTTGACGAAGCGGCGATTAACCCCCCTGAGCTGTGCTAGGTCGGCGATCGTACCAAGTGTAAATAATTCCAATAATGGATGGGCTAATTGCTCTCTTTTGCCAAAACGGTCGGCTAGCTCCAGTGCCAGCACATAGGCAACCCCTACGCCCGCGATCGCCGCAAATTGCGACTCAGGCGAGATTAACTTGGGATTGAGAATGGCATCAGCGGGTGGTAACTGTGGTGGGAGGTCATGGTGATCGGTGACAATTACCGATACACCCAACGCTCTTGCTCGGGCGATCGCATCATAGGCAGCAATGCCGTTATCCACGGTCAGAACCAAGGTAACGCCTTCCTGGTGCAACTCTTCTACAATTCGGATATTAATGCCATATCCCTCTTGCATACGGCTTGGAATGGCATAGCTGGCATTAGCCCCCAACAGCCTGAATGTACGTAGCAGCAGCGCCGTACTAGTCATGCCATCAGCATCATAGTCTCCACAAATGGCAATTTTTTCGGCGTTTTGAATCGCCTTTTCCAGGCGATCTAAACTTTTAAGTAGGTCGGGGAACTCCAGCTTAGGATCGCTTAAAACTTCGCGATCTGGATCGAGGAATAGCTTTGACAACTCAGGAGTATTCATGCCCCGATTAATCAATACCTGAGCTAACAAAGGTGATAAGCCCGTTGCTAGCGCGATCGCCTCAGCAGTTTGAGGATCGCCGCGAAAAATCTGCCATCTTTGATTAGGTAAAGCCATGAACGCTATAGAATATTATTAATAAAGAATTAATATTTGCTTTTCGTTTCGCCCAATTTTCACGCCCAATCTCCCTAGAGCTCAATCATTAGAACCAAATAACGTGCCTGCGACATCTCCTGAGTCAACTTTACAATTATTGCTCTTTGTTGATGAGCGCCCTGGGGCACGCGAACTTGTCGAAGAGCTAGAGCAGTTTTTACTTTCGGATCGAGAGTATAACTCTAATCTCCAGGTAATAGACGTGTCTGGGCAGCCTTATCTAGCCGAACATTTTAAAGTGGTAATGACCCCAACCCTAGTCAGACTTGCGCCTCTGCCACGTCAGGTGATCTCGGGCAAAAATCTGATCTCAAAACTTAAAACATTCTGGGACGATTGGCTCAGTCAAGCCCAGATAGAATCTGAGAGTAATCCTCATTGCGTCGATAGCAACATTGCCTATTCTTCTGAGCTAATTCAACTAGGCGATCGGGTTTTTCAGCTCAAGCGCGATAAAGAAGACCTCGCACAACAGGTGCATTTTAAAGATCGAATCATCTCCATGCTGGCCCACGATCTGCGTAATCCTCTCACGGCGCTTTCTCTCGCGCTAGAAACAGTTGAGGTTGGGGGTGACAAGGTAAGTCACGAGTTGATGCTGAAGTTGCTAAAACATGCCCGCAACCAGACCAAGATTGTTAATTCTATGGTCACGGACTTGCTGGAAGCCGCTCATGGCAGCAGCGCCGAATTTAAACTAGATTTACGGAGAATTCGACTAGACACGCTTTGTCAAAGTGTAGTTAGCGATCTGTATTTGCTCAATCGTTTTAAAGCTAAAGAACAAACCTTTGTTACCGATATTCCCAACGATCTTCCCCTTGTGTTTGCAGATGAGGAAAGAGTTCGTCAGGTTCTGACTAATTTGTTGGGTAATGCGATTAAGTACACTCCTGCTGGCGGCAAGATTGCGTTTTCGGCACTCTACCGCACGACTCAAAAGACCGAAATTAGCATCACAGATACGGGGCCTGGTATCCCATCAGATCTGCGCGATCGCATTTTCGAGGATGAGTACCGTATTGAGCGCGATGACAGTCAGGAAGGCTATGGCATCGGGCTATCTCTTTGCAAGCGAATTATTCGCGCCCACTATGGTCAAATTTGGGTAGATGATGCTGGCAAGCAGGGGAGTTGTTTCCGGTTTACATTACCTGTTTACTAGTCTATCCAAGCATCTAACTCAAACTATTGCTTGTTCCCGATTCTGGATCGGAGATCGCTTCATTTTGCTGCAAGTTTACCTTTACCGCTTGTTCGAGCTGCGCATGTTGAGAAGGAGAAATCATTCCTTGAATAACTTCTTTGGCACTAACATTACCTTTGTTATCAAGGGATGTTTTACTTGCACTGAGAATATAGTCATTCATGCGATCGCCAGGGCTACGTTGTAGATGTACTACCATGTTGGGGATAGGAGACAGGTTTTGCGGATCGATTAGCGCTCCCGCTTTGACAAAATTCTCATTCTTAATCAAACCCAAGAAATTCTCAGACTCTTCTTTGGGAATGCCTCCAACAGTCTCTTTCGGCAAATACCACTCATCGCTATTTTCGCAGAAAGGTTCTTTGGTAGCAGCAAAAGCCATGAAAGCAGTGATGCCACTAATAATTGCAAGCTCTATTGCCCAGTAACCCCAAGCCCATTCGTTTTTCAGTTCCACCTTACTAGAACCTCTAGTAATACCCACACCTTGTTGAGCAAGAAACTTTTGATATCCTAGAAATCCCTTTGAACCAGTTTCACTCAGCAACAAATTATCAATTTCCTCTTCAGTGAAATTACTGGATTGCTTAAATTTCTCTTTCCCTGATAAATAGTTGCCTCCATGCATAGTGCCACAAACAATTACTCCCATCAAAATAGCAAATGTACCAGCTATGAGAGGATTTCTCACCTTACCTTGATTCACGGCATAAGACTGCAAGAAACCTCCTCCTGCACCCATCAAAACTGGAAAAAGTATAATTAGGTAGAAGAACTGTCCCGCAAACGAGGCAACACCACCGATCGCCACTCCCCCAACCAAAGCAGTGACTGTTAGCCACGTAAATCCTGAATTTGGTACTTTGTTACTTGGCGTGTAGGGTCTCATCAGTAAAATCTCCTTAATGTCCAGCCATAGATTTTAGAATAGATCGACAAGAAACCCAGTGATCTATATCACTGAACTTTCTACCACCCAAGAACAGACAAACTTTATGGAATCGGAACAGATGCGTTAACTTTGTAGCTATTAATTATGCTTGTCATCGGTTCGCGTAAACTATCGAATTGTTGATTTAATACTCCTACCGTTAATAGCGAGACTTTATTGCCAGCGAGCTGAATAAAGCTGTTTCCCTGTATGCGATCGGTTGCACCCTGAATAGTTTCTAAGTAGCCCCAAACAATTTGTACACTGCCATCCGATTGAGTAATCGGAGCTTCCATAAAAAAGCCAGGCTTAGTTCCAAAGGTATTCCTCAAAAAGTTTTTGAGGAGTTCGATCATTTTGTCGTTGTCAAAATTTTCGGGAGCATTGAAAATATCAACTGTAATTAGCGCATTTTTGGTGGGATCGAACCATAAAACGATCACTTCACCTGGTTTAGTATTATCTGTTGGTACCCATCCAGTGGGAATATTGAGTTCGAATAAACCAGTTTTATAGCTGTATGGCTGAAAATTCTCGGCCTTTACTTGGAGGAAACGCTCTGGTGAGCTTAAGCCCGTTGCAGTTGAAGAGGCTTTCACAAGCGATTTCACTTCAGTTGTTGGGCTAGTTGTAGTACCAGTGGTGGGAGTATTAGTTGTAGGTGTATCTGTTTCAGGTGCTTTTGAAGTAATAACTGGAGGAGGTGAAGAAGTAGCAACTGGAGTTATCGACTTTCTAATCGCAGAGAAATTAATCACAACGCCTGCGGTGATCGCGGCGGCTACACCCGGAACAAATAGAGTGGCGAAACTCACTTTGGATTTCTTTGGGAGTTCTGCAAATTGTTGAAACTGCTGGTTATTTGATTCTCCGACTGAAGGTCTAGACGTAGGGAGTATATTAGTTGGAGGTGCTTGCTGAGGGGTATTTATTGGGGGATTAGGGTTAAATGGAGATGGAGAGGCAATGGTTGGGGCAAGCGGTGGAGGAGTGGGTATAGGCGGATCGGTTGGAGTATTGAAGATTATTTGAGGTTGGAGGTCGTGGAGAACTTGATTTGCGGTTTGATAGCGATCGCCTGCATTTTTTTGCAATAACCGATCTAGCACAGTCTCTAATTGGGGAGACACGGACGTAGTAACGTATTTTCGCCAATTCGCTGCCCAGCCAAACCCATCACTTGTCCACAGTTCATAGGGATTTGAGCCGCTCAGGAGTTGAAAGCAGGTTGCCCCAAGCGCATAGAGATCGCTTGCGTAGAGAGCTTTACCCTCTCTAATTTGTTCTAAAGGGGCATAGCCCTGCGATCCAAGAATTGTCCCAACTGCTCCGCCAGTTCCGATTACGGTCTGCGAGATCAGCTTAGCAACCCCAAAATCAATCAGTATGGGTTTTTGATCTTTAAACTGCCGCATGATATTTTCTGGTTTGATATCGCGGTGAATTACGCCTCGTGCATGAATGAAATCTAGTACTGGCAGTAGATCGGTTAATAATTCGCAGATCTGCGAATCGCTAAAACTACCCTTTTGTTTTAACTCATTCAGTAAATTTTGACCTTGAATAAATTGCTGAACCAGATAAAGAAACTTACCTTCTTCAAAATAAGCTAACAATGTTGGTATTTGTGGGTGCTCACCTAACTGTTGTAGCTGCTGAGCTTCTTGCTTAAATAGCTCGGCAGCTTTTTGAGTTGCCCAGGTGCCCTCGCCTTGATGCACTAATTGCTTGACAATGCAGTGTTCGTTTAACTTATCGGTATCTTCGGCCAGATATGTTTTACCAAAGCCACCCCTACCTATTGGCTCCATGACCTTAAAGCGATTGCGCAGTAAGGTCACTAGGGGCGTACCACAGTTTTGGCAAAAATTAAGGTGATCGGGGTTGATCGGGCGATCGCAGTCAGGGTTAAGGCAGCACAGCATTGCTCGTGAAACAGTAATAGGATATTTGCATTTTAAGCCAAATTTTAAATTCCCGCAGGATGCACAATTTCCTGTGGGATCCAGGCACAACAACTATGGAGTATCAAGTTGGATTTAAGCCTGAAGCGATCGCTCTATCCTTTTCTGCAAAACGACGAGGATTTAAAAGAAATCGAAGAAATACTTAAGAGGAAACTGGGCTGCAGGGAAGGTATGGTCTAACAATCCCATTGCACTCCGACTGGAGAGCTAGGCTTAAGGTTATGTGTAGAGGCTATACCAGATAAAGATGGAGCAACAACTCAGTAAACTTTAGAATCAAATGTTAGTGTGGTGTATGAATAGTCCCCGACCATGGTTCAGGCATGTCACTATGCTGCGATTACTGACACGTTTAATTCTGCCTCTGACTCTGATGTTTCTAGTTGGTTTACTGTTATGATGCCCGTATCGTTTTCGTCTGAAAACTGCTATATCCCCCAAATATTAGAAGCATCAACTGGAAATATGCTTGGATATTATTCTGTCCAGCTAAAAGATGCAAAAATAGTCTACGAATTCTTCAAAAGAAGTCAGCCTACCCAAAAGATCGACTTCACCCCTACTCCAGAAGATTGGCAGAAGTTTAATTCTTTGATTAAGGAAGCTAATATTTGGGAGTGGGAAACATCATATGTTGACCCACATCTGTTTGATGGTACCCAGTGGCGCTTGAAGATCGAACAATGTGGGAAAAAGAAGATAATAGAAGGCCACAACAGATATCCATCACCCAAGCAATTTAAAAAATACCTTGAGGCTATACGAGTTCTCATTGAGAATAATTATTTTTAGTAACTGATGTTACGTGGAATGATTTTTAAAAGCATTATGTGGGGGAGTTTTAGGGCTGCGCCCTCAATTGGGGCACAGCCCCAAACCCCCTTTAAATAAGGCTCCTCCGTTAGTTCTATGTAAGGCGAGTTAGTAGGATAATAAAAATAATGCTGAAAATTATGCAAAAGTAAAAGGAATATAAGATTCGGAGAGCCAGATGTCACAAGATTACGCGGGGCAATATCTACGGGGGCACTCATTCAAGGGGCAAAACTTAACAGGTGCCAACTTTAGCCGCGCTGACATTCGTAGTGCTGACTTTAGCGATGCTAACCTCACAGGTGCAAATTTTAACAATGCCAAAGCTGGACTAACTGATGTTTGGAAATCAGTTTTGCTGGCTGGGATCTTCGTGCTAGCTTTACTCTCTGGGGGACTAGCATTATTATTAGATATTCTGGTAACTCATCCAGCCTTTGTCTTAACTACAGCATCATCTGCGGCAGGTGCGATCTCTACACCACCCATCATTATCCTCTTAACAGTTCTTGCGTTTGCGGCACTGTTTGCGCTGCGCGTGGGTTTCAAAAACGTGGAGGCACTGCTACTTAAGGGGATAGTGATATCTACTGTGATTTCTACAACGCTATTGGGATATCAGCCTGTTTTGGGTACAGCGATCGCCGTGGCTACGCTAGCGGTAATTGCAGCGGTCTTCTTGGCAGAAAGTGTCGCTATTATCGTTGCAAGTGCTGAGATGGTGCAAGGCAAAGTTGCTGGCGCAGTTGTGGGCGCGATCGCGATCGGGGCTGCTGCTTTAGGTGCTAGTAGGGTCGGCTCACCTGCATGGCTATCGATGGGATCTGTGGGATTGGGGATATTCGTAGCGTGGCGGGCGATCGCTGGCGATGAAATTGATACTTCAATTCGCAATCTCGCGCTGGCAATTGCCTCAATCGGTGGCACGAGCTTTCGCCGTAGCAATCTCACTGATACAAACTTTGCGCAGGCACGTCTCAACAGTACAGACTTCCGCGCAGCAACTCTGACGCGAGCCCGTTTCTATCAAGCCGAACAGTTATCCTTAGCAAGAGTGGAAGATTCATTCCTAAGTCATCCTGAACTCCGCGCTCTTTTTGTCACAGGCAATGGACGCAAGAAAAATTATGAAGGCATGAATCTGAATGGCGCAAATTTGACTGGTGCAGACCTCAGTGGAGCTAGCTTCAGGGAGGCAGATTTACTCAATGCCACTTTTCGCGGAGCTAACTTGGAATTTGCCAATCTCACGCTTGCAAATGCTGTGGGAGCCGACTTTAGTAATGCTTTGATCACAGGAACTTGTCTAGATCGTTGGACAATCGATTCTTCGACCAATCTAGATCTGGTCGATTGTCGTTACGTATATATGCAATCAAATCCTGACATCGCAGCATATCGCAGCGAACGCCTTCCCACCGAAGGAGATTGGACGCAGGGTGAGTTTACGCGCCTATTTACAGTAACTGAACGGCAAACAGCAAGCGTATTTGCGGCGGAATCATTGATGTCATCTGCGATTAATCGCGAAGAAATTCTGGCGAGCTTAACGATCTTGGTGCAGATGGCGATCGCTGACAATCGCTTGGATGCTGAAGAGCGAACTATGCTAGCGGACGCAATTCAAGCTTTGGGTCTATCACCAGAGGTCACAGTCGATCGCTTATTAGCAGAGCATATCAGCATCATCGAGCTCCTAGCCAAAATTCACAGTCCTCTGATTAAAGAGCAACTCTATCAGTCTGCCTATGTAATGGCGCGGGTAGATCGGGAAATGAGCGATCGCGAACAAGATCTTCTCAATACCATCCAGTCAAAACTGGAATTATCAGAGACAATCGTGAAGAAACTAGCGGCGATTGTCGAAGAAGCGCAGAAGTTTTCGATTTCCGAGCTAGTTGAGAATATTGCCGATCCTGACAAACGCGAAGATGCTGTCAATACGAACGTGCGATTGATGGCGGTGATGCACGCAATTGGTGGTGCCATGCCAACGCCTGGGTTTGCAACTGTTACTCATCTGATGATCTATAAAGATCAGATGGAACTAATTCAAAAGATTGGCAGAATTTGGGGATATCCACCCGACTATGACGCACCAGAATTCAAGAAGGCGGTATTTGGCAGCGTTGGTGCTACTGCCGCACGCATTGCCCTATCGAATGTAGTTCTGCTCATCCCTGTAGCGGGGAGCATCATTAGTGGCTCCACTGCTTTTAGCATGACCTGGGCGATCGGGAATCTCGCGAATCAATACTTCGCCGAAGGCGGCAAAATCGATGAGGTCACATTAAAGCAACTATTTGCCGATGCCAAATCTGAGGGTAAACGCACGTTTCAAGATCTAGGCGATGCGATCGCCGATAAGCAAAAAGAAATTTCCCCTGCGATCGCCTCTCTACAGGAGAGATTCCGTTTGGGTAAAATTGGCGAACAGGAATATTTGAGTGAGGTGAAAGTGATCGTTTAAAAGTGATATAGCAATACTAGATAAAACGTAAATTGGGGGTATGAGGGCAAAGCCTCCATAGGTGGTGGTTTCACCCCTTCACACTTATACAAATAAAGACTGATTGCTATAGAAAGCCTGAAAATTCTCGGAAATTGGTTACATGTAGGTGAGAGCGGCTACTTTTGATAACTTTTCCTTGTCAAGCCCCTCTAACTCATTCAGGCTTAGCCAACCCTCTTTGACTAATTGAGCAAAAACAAAGATCAAACGAGGGTAATCGTAATCATACTTCCCATCAATGTCGTGCCGTTTAGAACTCAGGTAATCGTGCAAATGCCAGATATCTTCAACTACCATGACATTGCCCGCTTTGGTGCGAACTTCCCCAATTAATGACTTGATTTCTCGTTCGTATGCTTTGCAAAAAGCTGATTGTGCTACTTTTTCTTCCGTCTTAGACCATTCGATATTACTTACTTGCATTTTTAAAGTCAAAATTTATAGAATTTATTAAATTAATTAGTATGGCGAGATTGCCTTTTTATTAAGTTAAATTTAAGTATAATAAGTTTTGTCTCATAAATCCATAGGCAAATCTTATAGATTTCTTTAAAATGGCGAGTCAGCACCGATAATGATTGGTTGAAACTCAAACTTTTTACCTTGCATCGCATAGCCGCATTACCAGGGGGATGGTCTCCAGAACAAGAGGGTGTTATGTTTGTCGAGCAGTCGCCTGCACCGATAGTCATTCTGACAGCTGCTGATACTGAGATCCAAACTTTAGCGATCGCCTCGAAATCTTTACCACATGACTGTCCAAACCTGCGGGTTGCTAACCTACTGAACCTGCAACAAGAATTGACGATTGACACCTATGCTGAGCAAGTACTGGCACATGCAGAAGTAGTTGTGCTAAGACTGCTGGGAGGACGCAGCTATTGGTCTTACGGGTTAGAAGTATGTAAATTAGCCACTAGCGATCGGAAATTAATAGTCCTGCCAGGCGATCGCGAATTCGATCCAGAGCTAGCCAGCCACTCCAATGTCCCCTTAAGTGAGGTAGATCGTGTATGGCGCTATTTTCTGAATGGTGGTGTTGATAATGCGATCGCGGCAATCCAGTTCCTCTGTGACAGCTATCTTGGCACATCTTATCAACCACAAGCGCCAATCGAAATCCCCGAAATCGGTCTATATCCATACGCCAATTCCCCACATTCCGAAAGCCCTGAAGCAGGCATCCTTTTCTATCGCGCTCATTACCTTTCAGGAAATTTGGCACCAGTTGACGCACTTTGTCAGGCACTTAGCGATCGCGGCATTAATCCAGTTCCAGTATTTATCTATTCGCTCCAGGAGCCAGATTTGGAGACGGCGCTTCAGTCTTATTTCCGCAATATAGATGTACTGCTAAACACAACTAGCTTTTCGCTCACCAAACCTGGAGCAGAAGATAAGGGTAGTATCTGGCGCACTCTAAATGTGCCGATCTTGCAGGTTATATGTAGTAGTAGCACGCAGGAACAATGGCAAAATCGCAGTTTAGGACTTGCGCCCCGCGATATTGCGATGAATGTGGCGTTGCCAGAAGTAGACGGAAGAATTATTACGCGGGCAGTGTCGTTTAAGTCAGTAGAACAGCGCAGTGAGGCACTCGAAACTGATATCACAATCTACGAACCTGTGAGCGATCGCATCGATTTTGTTGCCGATCTAGCTGCTAACTGGGTGAAGTTACGCCGCAAACCTATAGGCGATCGCAAAATCGCTTTGATTTTATCTAACTATCCCACGCGTAATGGCAGACTAGCAAATGGGGTTGGTTTGGATACCCCAGCTAGTTGTATTGAGATCCTCAAAGCGATGCAAGCTGCTGGTTATGGCGCGATTGATATCCCCCAAGATAGCGATCGATTAATTGCTCGACTAACTCAAGGAGTGACTAACGATCCTGAAAGTCAGACCTCAGCAATAAATTATCATTTGTCAGTTGCGGATTACAGGCAGTACTTTGATGCTTTACCTTCAGTCGTGAAAGAGCAGGTTCTAAAGCGATGGGGGGAGCCTGAAGCCGATCTTCTCAATTCCGGTTTTGCAATTTCAGGTATACAGTTTGGAAATATTTTTGTCGGAATTCAACCTGCGCGTGGCTACGATCGCGACCCGAGTTTGAATTATCATGCTCCAGATTTGGAGCCAACCCATGCCTATTTTGCTTTTTATATGTGGGCGCGTCATGTATTTGAGGCTGATGCGATCGCCCATATCGGTAAGCACGGCAATTTGGAATGGCTTCCAGGTAAGGGCATTGCTTTAAGCGAAAACTGTTTCCCTGAAGCCGTATTTGGCGCAATGCCGCATCTTTATCCCTTCATCGTCAACGATCCAGGTGAAGGCTCGCAGGCAAAACGTCGTGCCCAAGCTGTGATTATCGACCATCTCACGCCACCCATGACTCGGGCCGAAACCTATGGCAGCTTGCAAAAGCTAGAGCATCTAATTGACGAATATCACGAAGCCCAAAGCCTCAATCCCAGTCGCACAAAACTCATTCAGGAGAAAATCCTCGAACTGATCGCTCAAGAGAACTTAGAACATGACCTCCAAATCCAACCTCAAGTACGGGTTAAGCATTTGCTCCAGAAGCCTTCACTTAATGCCAAGATTGTCGAGCAAATGCTTAATCCCTCCGACATCCCCAACTCCCAATTAACCACCCGCCAACCCCTCTTCTCTGAACTTCTCACCCAAACAGACGGATATCTATGTGAACTCAAAGAAGCACAGATTCGCGATGGATTACACATCTTTGGTCAATGTCCAGAAGGTAGGCAACTACGGGATTTAATTGTGGCGATCGCCCGCAATCCTGGCAATGGCAAGTTGGGAATTACTCAATCTATAGCGAGATCGCTCCAACTTGATTTCGATCCACTAACTACCGATCCTAGTGCAGAGTTTACCGATTTACCGCAGGAATTACAGCCCTATCTTGATGGCAGATGTAGGATCGTTGGTGATGCGATCGCCGCGATCGAGAATTGTGCAGCGGAGACCGTAGATCGGTTGCTTAAGTTCCTTCAGTTGCCGAATACTGAATCTAGATCTAATCGAGATTGGGGAACCACCAATTCTCTGTTGACAGCGGAAGAAATAGCTCTGATAAATTCTATTTGGGATTGCCTAAAGCAAACCGATCGAGAGATCGCTAATTTCTTAAAGGGATTAAATGGTGAGTATATTCCCAGTGGAGCTAGTGGTGCACCTACTAGGGGTAGGCTAGATGTATTGCCGACTGGACGCAATTTCTATTCCGTTGATATTCGGGCTATTCCCACAGAAACAGCCTGGGATGTGGGCCGACGTAGTGCCGAAGTACTGGTGGAAACCTACACCCAGGAACATGGTGAATATCCTAGTACCTTAGGTTTATCTGTTTGGGGGACTTCCACCATGCGCACAGGCGGTGATGATATTGCCGAGGCACTGGCTCTAATTGGGGTGGAACCAGTGTGGGATGGTATTTCACGGCGAGTTGTAGATTTCCGCGTTATGCCCCTAAGTATTCTCGGTCGTCCGCGCGTAGATGTGATGTTGAGGATTTCTGGCTTTTTTCGGGATGGCTTTGCCAACTTGATTAGTCTATTTCAAAATGCGGTAGAGGCCGTTAGTCAGCTCGACGAGCCCGAGCAGATGAATCCACTCAGGGCAAATATGCAGCGCGATCAGGCGATCTTTGAACAGCAGGGAGTAGATCGAGAAGAGGCGATCGCCCAAGCCCAATATCGAGTTTTTGGCTCTAAACCTGGTGCCTACGGTGCGGGTTTGCAGGGGCTGCTCGAAAGCCAAAATTGGGAAACAGACAAAGATCTTGCTGAGGCTTATATCAACTGGAGTAGTTATGCCTATACGGGTTACGGCAATGCGACAACTGCACCCGACGCATTACGACAAAGGTTAAGTAATTTACAGATCGTTTTGCACAACCAGGACAATCGCGAACACGATCTGCTCGACTCCGATGACTACTATCAGTTTCAAGGAGGTATGACTGCCTCGGTGCGATCGCTGACTGGACAAAACCCCCAAACTTATTTTGGCGACCATGCCTTGCCGCAAAACCCAAAGGTGCGATCGCTTGAAGCAGAGATTGCCCGCGTCTACCGTTCCCGCGTCATTAACCCCAAGTGGATTGAGGGCGTGATGCGACACGGCTATAAAGGGGCATTTGAAATGGCCGCGACAGTTGACTATTTATTTGCCTATGATGCCACCGCGAAATGTGTCGCTGACTTTATGTATCAGGGCGTGGCAGAAGCATATTTATTTAACCCCAAAGTTCAAGAATTTGTGGCGACTAAAAATCCCTGGGCGTTAAGGGATATGGCAGAACGAATGCTAGAAGCCAATCAACGCGGCCTCTGGCAGGATGTGTCCGCAAAGATGCTAGAGGATCTGCGTAACCTGGTGTTGTCTTCTGAAGCAGCGATCGAGAGCCAGACAAGCGATCCTTAAAGCGGATTGGAGATGATAGAATCTTATAGTCTCTGAACATTTAGTACTGACCTAGCAACCCAGCAAATTACCTGTGATCACTTTACACTTGCTACATCCACTCCAAGCCGTCACCATGCAGACGTGGAAATTCTCAGCCGAGCCCGTAATTCGGATCGGACGTGCCAGCGATAATAACGTTATCCTCTATAGCTCTGTTGTTTCTCGCCATCATGCTGAGTTACGCTTTCACAATTTTGCCTGGGAGGTAGTAAGTCTAGGTACTAACGGCACATATCTTGAAGACCAACGCATTGATTCATCTCCACTAGTTGATGGGTCGATTATTCGAATTGCCAGCTCAGGGCCAAAACTTCAGTTTAGGATTGTGAGCGATGAAGCATTAAATTCACAAGATTCTGCTCGTAATCTCAGGGAAGAACGCCCTACCTTCTTTGCCCCAGATCTACTCAACAAGTAGGCAAGGATAAAATTGCTTAACAAAAGATTTACTTCTATGGATAAATTATTTGGGAATTGACACCTTAGCTACAACGGACTGAATATCGGACTGTTTATCGCTGAGATATGAGAATTCAGGGCTGGCTAAAGATTCAAGGGGCTCGGCAGGGTCGAAGGTCGTGCCATCAATGAATGTAATTGGAGCCATCGAAGTAAGGGGAATGTCGATCTCGAGATCCTTTGCCGCCCTTTGAAATACATCGGTTTGCACTACTCTACCTAAAATTTCTTGATAGTTCTGAGGGAAAGGAGCAATTCCCCAGCGTGCCATTTGAGCTAGAATCCATGTCTGCTCGTCGATACGGGGCATGTTATCCAGTAAGAACTGATTGAAGTCAGTCCGATATAAAGATTTACCCTTGCCAGTCCGCAGAGGTCCCGCAAATCCTGGACGGACGAAGATTGGATGGAGGTTGAGGTATTGGGGCTGGCAAATTATATTCAAAACTTCATCGCGATTGTCTGAGATTTGACAGAACTGACAAGCTTCTAATAAAGCTTTAACTAATGCTAGGTGAGCATTGGGATATTGTTTTGCCCAGTCCTCCCTAACTCCAAGTACCTTTTCTGGATGATTTGGCCAGATATCTAGATCCGTCGCCACGATAAAGCCAGCATTTTCTTGAATAGCCCGAGAATTCCACGGTTCTCCGACACAATAGCCAAGAATATTGCCAGCTACTAAGTTAGACAACATTTGTGGTGGTGCGATCGCCACAATTTCGATATCGCGTTCGGGATCGATACCGCCCTTTGCTAGCCAGTGACGCAACATCAGATTATGCATTGAAGCAGGGTGGACTACTCCAAATCGCAAAGGTTGTTTGCCTTTATTTTCAACCACAAATTGTTTTAGGCTGGCTAGATCGCGCACTCCTGCATCATGTAAGGATTGACCGAGCGTAATTGCATTACCGTTACGGCTGATTGTGAGGGAAGTAATTGTTGGTAGTGGTAGCTGATTATTGATTCCCATCGTCATGGCGAGTGGCATACCTGTCACCATCTGAGCTGCATCTAGCCGACCTTCTCTAATGCCTTCATCGATCGCATTCCAGCTATTCTCTTTAGTTAAGGCTACTTCCAATCCGTATTTCGCAAATAAGCCTTTCTCTAAGGCGACCGCAAATGGAGCGCAATCTGTGAGCGGAATAAAACCAATTGCCAGATTGACCTTCTCGATATTACCACGCGCGATCGCAGCCACCTGTTGTCGCTTGGCGCGTTCGGCTTTGAGTTTCTTTTGGCGATCGAGAAATTCGACAACTTCTCCTCTCAGGCTATAGTAACTAGGATGGTTGACTACATCCATGCGTTTGCGAGGACGGGGTAAATCGACTGCCAAAATCTGACCGACATGGGCATAAGGGCCATTTGTCATTAGAACAACGTGATCGCTCAGCAGCAGCGCTTCATCGACATCGTGGGTAATCATCACAGCAGAGATGCGATATTGATTGCAAATCTCCATCAGCTTTTCCTGCAAGCGTCCTCTAGTCAGGGCATCAAGTGCGCCAAATGGTTCATCTAGTAATAGCAATTTAGGCCGCAGAGCCAACGCACGCGCAATTCCCACCCTTTGTTTCATGCCGCCAGAGATTTCGCGCGGATACTTGTCGGCGGCGTGATGCAATCCTACAATTTTGATTTGTTCGGCAACAATACTGGCGCGTTCTGCTTTGGAGAGATGTTTAAAAACGCGATTTACACCCAGCGCAATATTCTGGCGCACGGTCATCCAGGGCAGGAGCGAATGATTCTGAAATACCACCATGCGATCGGGGCAAGGATCGCGAATTTCTCTGCCATCAAGCACGATACCGCCTGCGGTAGCGCGGTCTAGTCCTGCCAGGATATTTAGGATCGTAGATTTGCCGCAGCCCGAGTGACCGACAATACAAACAAATTCGCCCTCATTGATTTCGAGATGCACATCTTTAAGCGCGACATAATCCCCTTGCTTGGTGGGGAAAACGCGATCGACGTGGTCGATTTCGAGAAATGTTGGTTTATCGGGGAGAGCGCAGGTAGGATACATAATATTTCGCTGTAGGGCTGTTTGCGTTTGATATTAGATATTAGCTATTCATCTTCATCGCTAAGGGCAAAGCGATCGTAGAGAAATTCCAGAATGTAGTTTCGCAATGTATAGAAGTGGGGATCGTCCATAATTGCTTTGCGATCGCGAGGACGAGCAAAGGGAACTTCCAGGATCTCGCCAATCGTAGCCGCAGGGCCGTTGGTCATCATCACAATGCGATCGGCTAGGAACAAGGCTTCATCGATGTCATGGGTGATCATCAACGCCGTGACTTGATGCTCTTGCCAGATTTTTAGCAGTTCTTCTTGGAGTTCTTCGCGTGTGATTGGATCGAGCGCACCAAAAGGTTCGTCGAGAATCAACACTTCAGGACGAATTGACAGGGCGCGAGCGATCGCAACTCGCTGTTTCATCCCACCCGATAACTGCTTCGGTTTCTTATTGATTGCCTCTGTTAAACCCACCATTTCCAGGCTTTCCGTGGCGATTTTGAGCTTTTCTGCCTTAGATTTGTCAGGATATACCTGCTTCACAGCCAGATAAACGTTCTCTAACGCTGTCATCCAGGGTAGTAAAGAATAATTCTGAAACACCACCATGCGATCGGGGCCTGGCTTGACGATCGGCTTAGATTTCAAGCAGATTTCACCTGAAGTTGGTTTGTTAAAGCCTGCCACCATATTCAGCAGGGTAGATTTACCACAACCAGAGTGCCCAATAACGCAGATAAACTCACCCTCATAAACCGTCAGACTGATATCCTTTAGAACGGTATATGGGCCTCTAGGTGTTGGATAAACTTTCGAAATATTATCAATGGCTAGGAACGGTTCGCGATGCTTTAGGCGGCTGTTGCTGCTAAGTTTGAGGGTTTGCATATGGTATAGATGATGATTAAACGGCTGCTAATTGAGGGTAAGCGATCGAAATTAGCTATCTGACTGCACCGCGAACTTACTGATATAGAAGATGAGCTTGTCTAAAAAGAACCCAACAACACCAATGTAGCCCAAGGCTAAAATCAACTCGCTATATTTCCCACTGTTGTAACTATCCCAGATAAAGAAACCAATGCCTACGCCACCTGTGAGCATTTCCGCTGCCACAATTGCCAGCCAGGATAGTCCTACCGCAATCCGCAGACCCGTAAAAATGTATGGAGCTGCTGAAGGAATCAGAATTTTGAAGAAATATTCGACATTAGATAAATGTAGTACCTTTGCCACGTTGCGATAGTCCTGTGGCACCTGTTGCACACCGATCGCAGTATTCATCAGAATCGGCCAAACAGAAGTAATAAAAATCACAAAAATGGCGGCAGCTTCGCTTACTTCTACGCCAATCCCCTTCAGCGATTGTGTGAATGACTGAAAAACTGCTAGAGCGATCGGTAACCACGCTAGAGGCGGGATGGTTCGTAACACCTGGAAAATCGGATCGAAGGCACGATATAGCATAATATTTGTACCGATCGCAACTCCCAGCCCAACTCCAACCGCAACAGCGCTAGAGTAACCAATCCCTACACGTTTAAGACTATTAAGCACCAGCCATCCCATGCCCTTATCAATCTCCAAACCTTCAACTTTATGAAATTTGCTATCAAAAAAAGGATGGAGAATCAAAAGTTTTGTATCTTCAATTACTTTTGTCGGTGGTGGTAATGGGGGCTTCTCGCCAGAACAAGCTACTTGCCATAAAAACATAAGAAAAAGGAAAGCAAGGATTGGCGGCACGATATAAGGCACTTGCTTTTGCAGCCAATCACCGAACTTACTAAGGACGGATTTGGAAGTCAACCTTCCTGCTGTAGCCATGTTGTGGATCTCCTGTAAAGGGGGTGCCAAATGAATATTGAGTGGAATAGCAGATTTCCATCAGGTATAGCAGGTTCGAAAAGCTAACAGCTAATTGCGATCGCGCTTATGATGGAAATCTAGTCATGAGGATTAGGCTTTCTTAATCTTGAGCCCCTTAAGGTATTCAGCAGGGTTCTCAGGATCGAACTTCACGCCATCAAAGAAGGTCTCTACACCACGGGAAGTACTCTTGGGAATGGCGGCTTCTTGACCAATCGCTTTAGCCGCAGCCTGCCAAATATCTTCACGATTGACTGCATCCACCAGTTTCTTCGCATCAGTATTGGCGGGTAAGAAGCCCCAACGCATATCTTCGGTGACAAACCACAAGTCGTGGCTCTTAAATGGATAAGAAGCCGCATCTTTCCAGAACTTCATGGAAATATCGGGGTTATCTACAGTTCTGCCATCGCCATATTCGATCTTGCCTAGCAAGCGCCCCAGAATTTCTTTGGCTGGCACCTTCATCCACTTATCGGCACCAACAATCTTACACATCTCTTCTTTGTTCTCAGGCTTATCACACCAAATCTGCGCTTCCTGTACGGCCATTAGCAGTGCTTTGGCGGCCTTGGGGTTCTTGTCTACCCAGTCAGCTCGAAGTGAGAGCGCTTTCTCGGGATGATCCTTCCATAGCTCGCCGGTTACGAGCGCTGTATAGCCTGATTCCTGGGCAACTAAGCGGGCGTTCCAAGGCTCACCTACGCAAAAAGCTTGCATATTACCAGCTTTCATATTGGCAACCATCTGAGGTGGTGGCACCACAATCGTTGACACATCACTATTAGGGTCAACACCATTTGCGGCAAGCCAATAACGCATCCAGAGGTCGTGAGTACCGCCGGGGAAGGTCACAGCACACTTGAGATCCTTACCACCTGCTTTTGCTTTAGAGAATACTTCTTTCAGATTGTCGCTCTTGAGTCCGATCTTGGCATCCTTGAAATCGTTTGCGACTGAAATACCCTGACCGTTGATGTTGAGGCGAGCCAGGATGTACATAGGCACTTTCTTGCCATTTGTCACCGTGCCTTCGGAAATGAGGTAGGGCATGGGTGTGAGAATGTGTGCTCCATCGATACCTCCGCCTTCGGAACCCAGCACGATGTTATCGCGGGTCGTACCCCAAGAAGCTTGTTTGAGGACTTCTACATCCTTCATGCCGTATTTTTCAAAGTAGCCTTTCTCCTTGGCAATAATCAGAGGAGAAGCATCAGTGAGAGCAATAAATCCTAGCTTAGCCGTTGTGACCTCAGGCGTATCAGCAGTGCCGGTAGTAGCAGCAGGCGTAGTTGCAGATTTAGGGGAAGCAGCCGGACTAGATGTAGGAGGAGCAGTGGGAGCCTCGCTCGAACAACCATGAATTGCAATTGTACTTAGTGCGGTGATACCAGCAGTAGCAATAAATTTACGCCTTGAGAGATTACTCATTCTTGATGCACTCC
>JANMRU010000054.1:0-3851 GCA_031388585.1 Pseudanabaena sp. SOY_30_concoct_251
TACTTTTTCCAAGCCTTCTTGTCCATTCGCTGCTTCAATAATTGTGAATCCAATGTGCTCCAAGATTTGCGTAATCATCGAGCGGTTTTGTGGATCGTCATCAACTACTAAAATAGTTCGCCGATCTCCCAAATAGCCTGAAACTTTTGGCTCTGGAGTAGCGCGATCGTTCTGTACATCTTTAACTATAGGAAAAACCAAATCTAACCAAAAAGTACTACCATGACCAAATTCGCTCTGTACTTGAATCTGACTACCCATCACGATCGCGATTTGCTGACTAATCGCTAATCCTAGACCTGTACCCTCCGCCTGACGAAGCGTACTGCCCACTTGCTCAAAAGGTTGGAAGATTTGTTCTAACTGTTGAGCATTCATGCCAATGCCTGTATCTTGGCTTAGAAAACGAATTTTAGCGGAGAATGCTTGCTGTTCAAGTAAACTGACCTTAAATATCACAACCCCACGATCTGTAAATTTAATTGCATTTCCTAAGAGATTAAGTAAAACCTGTCGCAATCTTTTTTCATCAATTCTCACAATTTCTGGCAAGGTAGGATCATCTTGATAGATAAATTCTAGGTTTTTTACCTCAGCGCGCACAATACAAATCTCTTTGATATTGTCTAGGAAATTAGATATGCGCACATCGCTAAGGATTAGATCCATCTTGCGAGCTTCAATCTTGGCAAGATCGAGGATATCATTAATCAATCCCAGTAAGTGATTGCCGGATTCCTTGATGATTCGAATGCTTTTGCGATCGCGATCGTGCAGATTGCGAGAAAAATCTAACAGTTGCACATATCCCAAAATACTATTGAGTGGAGTCCTTAACTCATGGCTCATATTCGTGAGAAATTCGCTTTTAGCACGATTGGCAAAATCAGCCGCTTTTTTAGCTACGTATAGCTCTTGGGTGCGCTCAAACACTTTAGTTTCCAATGAATTAGAATACTCTTCAAGTTGTTGATTGGCTGTTTCTAGATCCTGAATGGAAATCGAAAGTGCGGTATTGAGTTTACGGAGTTGTGCGACATAAACGCAGGCTGTCATTGTGAGAATTGATGTCACGAAGGCGATCAGTGTCGGTACGACTGGCACCCACCAACCATTGAGAAACAGTAAGTACGTACTGCCTACTAAAATTCCACCCAGTACTAAGGGAAGTGAGATTGCTTGCAAAGATAATATGAGAAGCGATCGCCTGGATTGAGATCGTCTGGATTGCAATTGCCAGATTGTCCCAGCCCCAATAGCTGCCCAACCAACAATCCAAAGCATTTCTAATGGATCTGACCAGACTGATAGTAGAGTGCGATCGTCCAGCACCGTACTAATTAGCTGGCTAGCGAGATTGGCTTGAAATTCCACACCAGAGGTTTGGATCGGAGAAGCTGAGAAAATATTACTGTAAGGCGTATAGAAAAAGTCATTTAGGCTTGGGGTTTGCGCTCCGATTAACACAATGCGATCGCGCATCAGATCGTCAGGAATGCGATTTTTCATGACATCGGCAACTGAAATGTTGCGAAACTTCATGGCCGAACCGCGATAGTTCACCAGCATCTGATAGCCACCAGCATCAGTACGGGTGTATCCACCATCATTAGTCTCAAATGGGATCAACACCTTGCTCCCAAGTTGGAGGAGTCCACCTTCAGATGTCTGAGGCTGAATCCCTTTATCCTTGAGATAGGCAAGTGCTAGTGCCAAACCTAAACTAGGTAAACCTTCATTGCCGGGCGGCATGGGATAGAGAAAAGCCCGCCGCAACTTACCATCAGAATCGACGATCGCATCATTGGCTGTAACCTGTTTCAACTTATCTAAAACTGGCGGAGCAGCAATTCTAGGGCTGTAGCGATCGTTTATGCTTTTCTCAATACCAAATAGATTCGGTGTTGTTTTAAACACCTCGTTAAGCTCGTTGAGTCCTTCCTCAACTGGCACATCACGATATAAGTCCAAGCCGATCGCTTTGGGTTGCTGCTTGCGGATCAGACGTATGAGTTGAGCGAGTTGGGTATCGGATATCGGCCATTTCCCAAAATAGCGAATATCCGACTCCTGAACGCCGACAATCAGTATGCGATCGTCAGGCGGTTGTTCAGGGCGTAATTGCATGTATAAATCAAACGCTGCTAGCTCTGATGGTTGTAACCACCCTAGCGATCTTGCCCCCAATACCAACATAGAAACACTAGAAATGGAGAGCATGATTGCTCCCCACTTTTGCAGTTGCTGTGCCAGTTTTGATCTAACAAAATTCAAATTTTTACAGCACTTCTTCGGTTGTGAAAGGGTTCTACATCAATTTCATCGCACTAGCTTCCTTGATGCCTACTTGGGATAATAGCGCTTGCAAGAATTCCGCAGCGTTTGTGCGATCGCCACTACTAGCTGGTGTATCTAACAGTGTCGCAATAGCATCGTACCAAATCCCTGCTTGGGCATAAATTAATGCCTTTTGCGATGATTCTGTTGAGACGTTTAAGCGTTTGCTCAGATTAGCATCTGCAGCGACGCGCTCAATCCAACCCCGTGCATAGGCATTTTGCGAAGGGCGCTCAGGATTACAAATTAGCGAAACCGTCCAACGATATTCTTTGCCTGTTTGCAGTCCAACTAGCTCCGGTGGCAATGTGTACCGCATCGCACCAGGACGATTGACGGTTAAATTACGCACAAGCAGCGGTTTTGTCGCACCTTCCTCGGTAAGCGCTAGCTGTAGGGGCGTAGGTGGTACTGCCGAGATATACCATGCCAAGGTGGGATGAGACACTGTGGTGCGGGCAGTACGGTCACTGGGAATTAACAATTGCAGGGCAATCGGTTGAACCTGGGGACAACCGCGCGAACCTGCCCCTTGGGTGCGTTGTGGGCGCGAACGACTAGCAGGAGGAATATATCCCTGCTGAGTACTTGCCGCTAGTATGGCTGGTTGGCCAAAAGCGAAAAACAATATCCCCCCCCAGACAATCGGAGCCCGTCCGAAAACCTCTTTTACGATATTAGCCATGATTAGACTCTTTAACTTATCAGTTCTGTGTGTGTAGGCTTGTCATATATTATGTTACCAATTTCCCAGAAAATTACATCATCAGTAATTGTTTGAATAACTTCGGTAATCGTCTAAATTTAAGTTAGTTTGAGGTGGCCTGTCTTGATCAATTCCGTAATTAGTTCTTGGTATCAAGGCTTGCGCCCTAGTTCACTTTTGTTCGGACTTGTGTTTTGCGCTGCGCTAAATGGGTTGCTAATACTTCCTGGTGTTAGCAGTAATGAGAATCGTGCCTTGGCAGAATCTGGCAGTCTCATCCCCAAGAGTGCAGAATCCCTCTATCAGGCAGGGCGATATCGCGAGGCGATCGCCGCATGGTTGCGTTTGCTTGAAGGCTCCTCTAGCCCGATCGCCAAAGCCACAATTCATAGCAATTTGGGGGTTGCCTATCGCCAAATTGGGCAAATATCCGAGGCGATCGCCCATTGGCAAGCAGCTATTACGATCTATCAAGCATCCCCCGATCCATTGGATCGCGCTCGCGTAGTGCCATTGCAGATCGATCGGGCGCAGGCATATACTGCAATTGGTCAACATCGACAGGCGATCCCCTTATTGCAATCGGCGATTGACTTAGCCTTAACAATACCTGAAAGCCAACAAATGGTGATTTCGGCGAAAGGAGCATTGGGGAATGCCTATCTGGGCTCAGGAGACTACGATCTAGCCCTAGCAGCGTATCAGGAGAGCATTAGTCTGGCAGGTCAGCAATTAGGGCAATCACAGCAAAAATCGCAATGGCTAGCAACGGGATGGATGAATGTCGGCAATACACTAGCCAAGCGAG
>JANMRU010000078.1:0-4135 GCA_031388585.1 Pseudanabaena sp. SOY_30_concoct_251
ATTGATGGGATTTCGTTCCCAACAATCGGTGGGGGATCGCCAATTAATTCCAGAAGGGAGGCTGATGTCAGACCATTGCGCCAGCGTAATATTTGCCGCAGTACGCACATGAATGTATAGGTCAATTCCAGTTTAGAGATGGGATGCCATACTTTCCAATTCACTAAATCCATCACTCGTCCAAAGGTGCGGGCTAGTTCTAGTCCAGATCGCCCGTAATTTCTTCTATTTATGTGTGCAGCTATAGGCGATCGCCGCTCCGAGTAACGAGCCAGAATTCCCCAAAGCGAACCATCTGAATAGTTGCGATCGGATGAATGGAAAGCCCAGATACCGAATCCTAAGAATTTAGTCATGTGGTTAATTTCGTCTAGCAGGATTTCCTCCAGCACCCTTTGCAAGGAACCAGTAGAATGAGCTATCAACCAAAGGTAAAGACAGGTAGCGCCGTATTCGGTCGCGACGCGATGCAGTCCGTGACGGTACATATCGGCATGGGGATTTTGCAACGGTTGATAAGGCTTAACTTCAACCGATTCGACGATGAGCGTCTCTCCTGTGAGTTGTTTATAGATTTTGGCGAGGGCAGGACTGTGCCGTCGCTCTTCTTTTTCCCACAAACCTAGGTCGATTAAGCTGCCATCCTCGGCAAAATCTCCGCCCACAAAAATGGCCATTGGGGTATGAAAGCGGCTGAGATATTGCCAACTTACCTGCGAATAGCCGCGAATTGGGCTTTCTACATTCATTGCACCGATCAGAACTGCCAAAAAAACTTCTACTCTCAATCCCACAATTTGACTAGGATTGATGTCATGCCAATAAATTGCTTGCCAGGTGCGCGGTTGAGGATTCGCAAATTGCATAGGTAGATCGGCAAGGTGATCGCTTAGATTAGAAAACGAAAGATAGCGATCGATCAGGAGATTAATCCGCGATCGTGTTTGCAAACAATGCGGTTGCGGGTAAAGTCTACCTGCGAGATCTTCGGCTGGATTGTCAGCATAATTACTAGTAAGCATGATTTATCTTTAGGTATATCAACATTGGTATGGGTTTAACGAATTTGGCGGCATCCTTAGGGGCGTGCCCTCCCCGCCCCTATATTCAAGAGATTAGAAGATGCCCTCATACTTGTCAGTCGGATGTGGTTGGTAAATTACCTTGTCACTAGTCGGAAAAAGTCGGTTTCTATCCCAGCTAAAATTAACTAAGCGAACAATCGATCGGTGGTTCTGGTGAGACTATGGAAGCAGTAGAGGCATTAGCAGTTATAGACAAATTGATCTTCGATCGCACGGGCGATCGCCTCAACGATCTGCAAAGGTTTCTCCTGCATCGCGTTTGGGATGGTCAGAGATACGGAACTATCGCTGAAACCTGTGGTTATACAGAAGGTCATGTCAAAGATATAGCTGCGGAATTATGGAAATTGCTGTCAGAGTTACTTGGGGAAAAGGTGGCGAAAGGTAACTTTAAAGCGGCGATCGCACGCCAGTTTGGAGTTACAAAAACATCAGTTAGTCCAGAATTTGAACCAGATCGCCCTTTAAATTTTGTCGGTCGCTCGGCCGCGATCGCCCATCTCCAAGCATTAGAAGCTCGAGGAGCCAGAATAATTTTGATTCAAGCGCAGGGTGGTGTGGGTAAAACAACACTCGCACACCGTTACCTGCAACAAGAATTTGGAGAGTTTTTAGAATTTGCGATCGCTAAGGAAACCCAAAATATTACTTCCGTTGAAAGTCTAGTGGAAGAAAGATTGCGACAACTGCATGAGGAGCCAGGGAGGGAATTTGGCATTTCGCTCGATCGGCTCAAACGCAAGCTCCAATCGACGCGGATCGGCATATTAATCGACAATCTCGAACCAGCCCTAGATGTGCAAGGGAAATTCATCCAGCCCCATCGCCGTTATGTGGAGCTACTCCAAACTTTAGCCGATCCCTCGCTCAAATCGCTCACCCTAATTACCAGTCGCGATCGCCTGTGCGAAGCTGCAATTAACGTGAGTCACTATCTCTTGTCAGGTTTAGATCTAAGTGCGTGGCAGTATTTCTTTAGCGATCGCGATATCATCATCGACGCACCGATCCTCCAGGCAATGCACAAAGCTTATGGCGGTAATGCGAAAGCGATGGAAATTATCAAGAGTGCGATCGCCTTAGATTTCGACGGTGATATGGCAATGTATTGGCAAGAGTATGGCAGCGATCCGCTCGTACATGTCGATCTGGTCGATCTAGTCGCAACTCAGTTTAAGCGCCTGCAACAACTCGATCCCGAAGCCTATCGGCTGCTCTGCCGCATGGGTTGCTATCGCTATCAAGAAGTGGCATCCATATCGACAGAGACACTTTTGCATTTACTTTGGGATGTAACGGCATCAAAGCGCCGCCGTGTGGTTGAATCCCTGCGCAATCGCTCGCTAGTCGAGCATCATCGTCATGACCACTGGCTGCATCCTGCCATCCGTGCCGAAGCGATCGCGCGTTTACGTGCCCGCGAGGATATCGAAATTACCAATCGTCTTGCCGCTGAATTCTGGGTGGATAGCGTACAGACGATCGCTACGGTCGATGATGCACTCAAGGCTTTTGAAGCCTATTACCACTACATTGAGATTTTTGACTATGAGAGTGCTGCGAGTGTGATTCTGCAACGCCGTCCCACTAAACTATCTGGCGTAGAGAGATTGGGACGTTCTTTTTATCAACTAGGTTTGCTTCAGCAGATGATGGCTGCGATCGCGCAAATTATTCCTAAGATTGATTCTGGTTACCACCTCAGCGGTCTTTATAGCATTTTGGGGGTGCTCTATCGTCTTTGCGGTCAGATTCATGAGGCTATAGATTGCCATCAAAGATCGGGAGCGATCGCCATCCAGCAACTGAGTGAGATGAAAATTACTAATAGCAATAATCTCACTTTCCTCAACCTGAAAAATTGGGAACAGCACGCTCTATTAAATACTGGCATCTGCCAAATTGAGCTGTGGGAGTTGGAGAAAGCCTTGGCGGTATTTGAAGAACTGCTTATGTGCAAGCGGAACGAGTTGATCGCTGAGAATTTAGAAGACTTGTATAACCCTTCTGTGGATGTGCTGGCAGCTTTTCTCTATTCGTGTTTGGGAGAAACGATAAAAGCTCGTGAATTGATTGGGAGGTTTGATCGCTCAATGCAACTAAAGTCTTTATCGATCACGGGACATCGCTTGCTTTTTCTCGGGCTCACCTATAAGAATCTCGGCGAAATGAACAAAGCGCAGCAAATGTTCCAAGCAGCGATCGTTTATGCTGCTGAGAATCACTATACTCAAGTTAGAGCCAATGCGCTGACTGGCTTAGCAGAAATTTGTCGATGCCAGCAAGATTTCGATCTCGCGATCGCCCATCATCGAGAAGCGATCGAACTCTTGGAAAAAATTGGTGCAAAATGCGATTTAGCCGAGGCACATTTTCAACTTGCCTTGACCTTGCGCATGTGCGATCGCGATGCAGAAAGTAAATTGAATTGCGCGATCGCAATTCAATTATTTAATCAGATGTCAGCGCCTAGGCAGATTGAGAAAGTAAAAAAATCTTAAGCGCAGATCTAGAGGCCGCTTTTTTGTCAACTCAGATCTTGCACCATTGTCAGCTGGCGGTTAAAACTTTTTGAATCACTCACGCCTGACGATCCAAAACGAGTCAACGAAGTCCTGGAGCAGTACGCTGACAATCAGCTTGATTTCGTCGATGCTGCGATCGTTACAATTTCAGAAAGAAATAACATTACTCGTATACGCACCCTCGATCGATCGCAAAGCTGAGCAGTTCGAGATTAGGCAAGCATAGAGAATCTGTTTTCTGCTTGAGTTCTGAGAGTGGATCGGCGATCGCCAAGGATAAGACAAATAATTGTTAAGCGATCAGTGTATAACCCAGCATTGGAGCGGACAATATTGAGATATTTTGGTGTTGAGTTGTGGGGCGATCAATTGCCGCTCAATTCGACCGACTATGAAGCCGTGGACGTGTCAATTGGATTCCAACCATTTATTTCATAAGTAGTTCCAGATTTTAGCCATCACAAAGTTATCATCCTATTTGCTTGGATGACACTCAAACAGTTTGGGAAGAACGATCAAGGTTTG
>JANMRU010000132.1:0-6492 GCA_031388585.1 Pseudanabaena sp. SOY_30_concoct_251
CATTGAACGACTCAGCTCTATCGTTATTTCTATCTTTACTTGCGTCCCTTCGATACTAACCAATTGAACGCTCATGCTTGCTCCTTTTGCTCTTTAAACTCAGCATTATCTCTATCTGATTATTGTATCAAATTGAGGTCGCACCCCTTCGAGATGGCAACCAGACCACCATACCAGAAGATTATCTGCCCAAGGGGTATACTGCTCCTGGCTTTCGTATTGATATCAAACCCGATTAAAAATACTGGAAGGAAACCATCTCACTTTTAGTAAATTGGTAGCCACTTTGATGCCCTGTCGCTAAGGTTGGGATAATATGCTAGTCTTAAAAGTTGTAAGGCAAAAAAGTTATGAAATTGGGTTTGGGGAAAACTAACCGATTAGACCAGCAATCCAGAGATTTGAAGCAACTCAATCCAGCTATTTCTCGTAATTGGAGTGGTATAGCGACTCTTGGTGTACTATCTTCAGTTCTTCTTACTGCTAGCCCCGTTCAAGCTGCGGAGAAGATCATTTTAACCTATGGGCCATTACAATTATCCGTGAAGGTTAGCTCGCTAGAAACCTTTGCTAAAGAAGGAAAGATCGAAAAAGATTTAGAATTCTATTTAGGGAAAGCGAGTCAGGAACAGCAAGCTCAATTTCGCAAAGCCCTCTTAGAACGGGCTGATGTCAGCCCTGTCCTATTATCACGCTTTTTCTATACGCAAATTGGTGAAGATATCCTGACTCGCCTTGGGAAAATAATTACACAAGAAAGAGGAATTAACGGAGATCGCGGATTGCGAGCTACGCTCGTTCTGGCTGCTTTTGAGCCTGAAGGCTTGACCTTGCTCAATTTCTTTAAGAAATTTCCCACCAATATGCAGTTTCAGGGAGAACTCATGCTGGGGTTGGCAGGAGCGATAGAGAAGGTAGTGAAGGCAACCGAAGTATTTACCAATGAAATTAAGCAATTATCGTCACAGGAGGCGGCTTCTCAACCCTCAACAGATTTCTCCAAATTGCCCGATCTCCGCCAAACTGGAACATATGAAGTGCAGCCAAAACAAACATGGGCACTCAAGGATGGCAGTCGCGATCGCAAGTTTTATGTCGATGTCTATAAACCACAAAAACTGCGGGCTGGGAAAACTCCTGTCGTCATCTTCTCGCATGGTTTGGCTTCTCGACCAGATGATTTTGCCAACCGCGCCCAACATCTGGCCTCCTACGGCTATGTAGTAGCTCTTCCCCAACATCCCGGCAGCGATACCAAACAAGCAAATGCATTGCTGAAAGGATATTCAAGGGAAATCTTTGACCTGAATGAGTTTGTCAATCGTCCCAAAGATATCAGCTATGCGATCGACGAACTCGAACGTCGCAATCAATCGGAGTTTCAAGGGCAGCTCGATTTAGAATCAGTGGGAGTAGCAGGGCATTCATTTGGTGGCTATACGGCTTTAGCAGTAGCTGGTGCCGAGATTGATTTTCAGAACCTTGAGAAAGATTGCAAGAGACAATTCGGCGGTCTGGACACCTCTCTGCTCTTGCAATGTCGAGCTTTAGCTTTACCACAACAAGCTTATTCCTTTAGAGATCGACGAGTTGGCGCTGTCTTTACTGAGAATCCAGTGAATAGCAGCATCTTTGGCCCCACAGGGTTGAGTAAGGTTCAAATTCCTGTGTTTATTGCCGGAGGGAATTACGACCCAGCCACTCCTTTTGTCTTCGAGCAGGTTCGCGTTTTCCCCTGGCTAACGACAGCCAATAAATATTTAGCAATGTCTGAGGGACAAGCTCACATCGACTTTTCCCAACTGGATGCTGGGGTACAGGCAACAATTGAATCTGTTGGCAATTTTACCCTGCCCAGTCCAGACCTGGCAGTTAGTTATGCGAATAGTGTTTCTCTAGCATTTTTTGGAGCTTATATCGAAAAGCGCGAAGACTACAAACCCTATCTCCAGTCTGCCTATGGCGCATATCTCAGTCAAGACAAAAAATTTACATTCTCGCTCATTAGCGGAGCTTCGTCAGATAAGTTGAATCAATCGCTTGATGCTTTCAAACGCAAGTATAACATCAGCCTCTAATCGGACTACTGATTGCTTTCGGGCGACCATTATGCTGATAGTTGTTGACTTCTTTTAAACTTCTATTTTGAAAGACTGCAAAGAATCATATATATTGTGTAAAACTTCTTCCCAATCGCCAGGTTTAGCTTGTCGGAATAATCGCATCGTGGGATACCACAGACTATCTGCACGATCCAACATCCAGCGCCAGTCGGGAGTAAAGGGAAGTAACACCCAAACTGGTTTTGCCATTGCTCCAGCCAGATGGGCTACGGCTGTATCTACTGATATTACCAGATCGAGCTGTTTGATAATGGTGGCAGTGTCAGCGAAGTCCTGAATTCTATGACTCAGATCTATTACATTAGGATGTTCTCCTAACAATTTAATGTCAGTGGCATGTTGTCCTACCTGTAGACTATAAAAACAAGTATGTGGGATAGAAATAATTTGCTCAAACATTGATAGAGATAAGGATTTAGTTTGATAGAATTTCTTGAGTTCGAAAGAACTACCTCGATAGCCACTAGCCCATACAATGCCAACTTTCAGAGTTTGACTTGTATTTAATGGGAGCGTAAAATCATCACCTTCGGATGCGAAGATATAAGGTGTTTGTGCTGGAATAGTTTCCAATGTCGTACTAAGTATGCAAGGTAGGCTCAGCAATGGTGCATAAACATCGAATTTCGGTAATGCTTCGCCTTTAGTAATGATGAGATCTATGCCACTCATATTTTGAAATAATCGCTCAAATCCTGGAAGGCAATTCAGAACTATTCTGCCGCCGCCAGCGACAATCTGTGGGATATAGCGAATAGCCTGAATAGTATCTCCCAGGCCAGCGTCACTATATAGCAGAATTGTTTTGCCTTCTAGCGGAGATCCATCCCATTGTGGCTGGTTGAAAGATGGCAGTGTTTTGGCGAAATCTTTGATATTGCGCCTATACTCAAACTCAGCAAAACCCCGTTGCATATCTCCCATCAGCAGTAAGATAGTGCCCAGATTGAAGTGAGCTTCGGCATATTTTGGGGAGAGGGCGATCGCTCTTTCAATATTGGTGATCGCTTCATTTAATCTATTTTGCAGGCGATAGACCGTGCCTAAAGTATTAAAAGCTTCAGCATAATTAGGATTGAGCGCGATCGCTTTTTGGTAATTAACAATTGCGTCCTCAAATTTATCTAGATCGAGGTAGACATTACCCAAGCTAAAGTAAGTTTCAGCGCGATTTGCTTCAATTTGGATAACCTTTTGATAGGCGGCGATCGCTTCGTCGAATCTTTCCATTTTGCGCAAAATCACGCCTAAATTATAGTAAGCATCGGTGTAATTGGGATGGATCTGGATCGCGTTTTGATAGCTAATTATTGCTTCTGAAGGTTTACATTGCTTAGCTAAAGCATTTCCTAGTTTGAAGTGGGTGAGTGGGTGGTTGGGTGTGAGTTGTAAGGAATTTCGATAATTCGAGATCGCCTCATCTAACTTGTTTTGTTCGACCAAAACATTAGCTAAACTGAAGTAGCATCCAACATAATTGGGATTAATCAGTAGTATAGATCTTAGATGACTAGCTGCTCGATCCAGATTGCCTTGCTTGAACAGAAGATTGGCAAGATTGTAGCGAGCATCCTCAAACGTAGGACTAAGCTCTACTATGCGTTCATAGATCGCGATCGCCTCATCAAATTTATTTTGGCTAATCAAAATACTCCCTAAATTAATTAGGGCATTGGGATGCTCGGGCGCGAGGTTCAATATCGTGCGAAAGCACTGTGCAGCTTCATCAAATGCCTTTTGCTGGAGGAGGATAACACCTAGATTGTAATGAGCATCGATATAGTCTGGCTCTAGTTCTGTCGCTCTTTTGTAACTGCTGGCTGCTGCTTCTAACTGCCCCAGACGGCTATAGACAAGACCCAAATTGGTATGGGCTTTAGTTAGGTCACTTTGCATTGCGATCGCTAATTGATAGCTTTCGATCGCCGCATCCATCTGATTTTGTTGATATTGCTGATTGCCTAGTTCGAAATGTACGTCGGCAGGAAAAAGTTCGGGCTTAATTTTGAGCGCCTGTTCATATGCATTTCTTGATTCTACTTCTTGACCCGTTACGTGTAGGGCATTCCCAAGCACCATGTACGCTTCAGCAAGGTTGGGGTTGAGTTGTAATGCCTGCTGGCAAGCTGCGATCGCCGACTCAAAATCTTTCTGCCCAAGATGATGTTGAGCCTGCTGAAGAAGTTGTATGGCCTGAGTTTCTATTTCAGACATATTGCTCATGGGTTACTCCGGTAAAACAAAGATCTAGTTGGCTTGGTTGAAAAGTCTGCAAGGCATCATACACTTTATTCACAACTCCCTCCCAATCGTTGCGATCGTCTTGGCGAAACAAGCGCATCGTTGGGTACCACGGACTATCCTCGCGGTGTAGCATCCAGCGCCAATCGGGAGCGAAGGGGAGCAATACCCAAACGGGGTGTGCCATTGCCCCTGCTAAATGTGCTACGGCTGTATCTATCGATATCACAAGATCGAGCTGCGCGATCACGGCAGCAGTGGTAGCAAAATCTTCTAAGCGATCGCTCAAATTCGTAATTTTTTTTTGGTTTTCGGCAAGTAAATCTATATCTGTAGCAAGTAAATCTTTTTGCAAGCTATAGAAGCTAATATTGGGGATATCAAAAAGCTTTAATAAAAGGGGAAATGGGCACGATCGCCTGATTGAATTGGGATTAGGATTATTGCTAAACCAGACTAGTCCTACTTTTAGATGCGCTTTCTGATGAGTCTTTAGAAGGGAATACGCTTGAGAAACCTCTAGAACAATTGGAGGTTTTATCTCTGTGGGAACAGATAAATAAGGCACTCGAGCGGGGATTGAATCTAAGGTCGTGCCCAAAATGTGCGGTAAGCTCAGCAACGGGGCATAGAGATCGAGATGAGCAACTTCAGGCAAGAGTTGATGGATGCCTGCAACTGTACTGAATAATCTTTGCAATGATGGATGGCAGACAAAGTGAACTTTGCCACCTCTTGATTCCACCAATGAGAGATAACGGATAAACTGAATTGTATCGCCTAAACCTTGCTCCGAATAAACTAGAATCTCTTTTCCTTCTAGATCTCTACCGTCCCACAGTTGCGATGAGGGTAAATGAGATCGTTGAACTTCGCCACAGGAAAGTCTCCACTCATATTCTGCGAATCCCGAGTGCAGATCCCCAGACAATAAGAGTGCAAGCCCTAAATTTAAATGAGCATCAGCATGGTCTGGTTTAACAAAGAGTGCCTGCCGACAAAGCGCGATCGCTTCAGGTAACTTACCTTGCTCCAAATAGGCATTACCTAAGTTGCTGTAGACGATCGCATCATCGGGTTTAATCGCGATCGACTCTTGGTAACTACCGATCGCTTCTGTAACTTTGCCCTGAGCCATGTAGGCAGCGCCTAGATTGGCATATACTTCAGCAATTTTGGGGTTAATAGCGATCGCTTTTTGATAGCAAGCGATCGCTTGAGATAAATTGCCATTCCTAGAAAGCAGGACACCAAGATTGCAATATGGTTCGGCATAGTTGGGCTTAAGCACTATGGCCTGGTGATAGTAGCTAATCGCCGCTGGCAAGTTATTTTGTTGTTGGAGAATGGTGCCACAGATATAGTATGAGACTTCATGGTTTGGCTGTAGCCGAATTACTTGCTGGTAGCAGGCTAGCGCCTGATCTAGCCTGCCGATACGCGACATGCCGATGCCAAGATTGTAATAAGTCTCGGCGCGATCGGGTTTGAGTTGGACAGCACGGCGATAGTAAGGAATAGCTGCCTCAAATTTATCCTGGCTATGCAAAAGCACCGCGATATTAGCGTAGGCATCCGCCAGATTCGGATCGAACTCTATGGCTTTGGCATAAGCCTGGATTGCTCTGTCTGTTTTGCCTTGTCCTACTAGAGCATCAGCGGCAATTTTAAAGGCTGCTGCGCAATCTGGTTTGAGCTGCAATATTTGCTGACAAGTGGCGATCGCCTCGTCTAGTTGTCCTGCTGCCAAATATCCTGCGGCTTGCTGTTGCAAGCTATGTGGTGGTGGTTCCAAGTCATTAAGATCGCCCATGAATTGATTATTTAGTGAATAGCACCGAAGCAAGCCCTGAACTAAAGTTCGGACTAAAAGCTAAAGTCAGTTAAAACTGAGTGAAATGCTTAATGGATGAGGGCTTAACTTGTTTTATAGCTATCGCCAATTAGGGTAGGACGGGGTGGAGGGGTAGAACCCATCTGGGGGGGGCAATGTCCCCCCACCCCCAATATAAAATCTGTCCTAACTATCTAGGCGTTGGCTATAAATGTTTTAGCGATAAGCCTTGCAATAAATTGCAGGCTTAGCGCTCAGCAAGATTCAATTATTCATTGCTTTCGGGAAAGAACC
>JANMRU010000142.1:0-2550 GCA_031388585.1 Pseudanabaena sp. SOY_30_concoct_251
GGTCATCATCACGATCCGATCGGCGAGGAATAGCGCCTCATCAATGGAATGGGTAACCATCAGGACTGTGCAACGGTGATCTGTCCAGATCTGGGTCAGTTCTTCCTGCATCTCTTCTTTGGTGATTGCATCCAGTGCCCCAAAGGGTTCGTCAAGAACAAGAATTTTCGGACGCAGAATCAGGGCGCGGGCGATTGATACTCTCTGCTTCATCCCACCTGATAATTGCGTGGGTTTCTTTTCGGCAGCTTCCGATAGACCGACCATTGCCAAGTGTTCTTGGACAAGTGCATCCTTCTCAGAGTGAGATTTTTGGGGATGCACGGCATCGATGGACAGGTAAACATTTTCATAGGTGGTCAACCAGGGTAGGAGCGCATAGTTTTGGAACACCACCATGCGATCGGGGCCAGGCTTGGTAATGCGATTCCCTTCCAGGCGCACTTCACCCTCCGTAGGATTGGCAAAGCCCGACACCGTATTTAGTAGGGTTGATTTGCCACAACCAGAGTGCCCGATCACGCAGATAAATTCGCCCTCAGCCACAGTCAGATTAATGCCCTTAATCACCACATTAGGACCTGATGGCGTGGGATAGATTTTGGTAACGTTATCCAGGACAAGAAAGTTGTCGGGCTTGACTTGCGAAGTAGGAGAGGTATTGGAAGCAAGAGTGGAATTTGCCATGTTTCTATGATTTATAGAGTTATGTGTTTGTGCAGGGGCGAACAGCCGCTCACCCCTAGATAGATGGTGGTACAAGGTTAGGCGATCGCCTTGGAACGGGAATCCATCACAATTTCGGCCATGGTGTAATCGCGTTTGATTTCCAGGCTATTGAGATAGGAGATCGGATCTTCTGCATTAAAGGGTACGTCGTCAAATAGTTTAATTGCGCCCCGACTGTAGGAAAGTTCCGATAATCCCAATTCCCTGGCAGCAGTACTGAACACACCCACAGCACAAGTTTTTTCCAAAACCTCAACCCAGTTGCGAGGAAAGGGTGTATCTCCCCAACGTGCCATTTGCGTCATGTGCCAGAGATGCTCGGTACGACTAGGACGATTTACACCTTCGCCATAAAAGAGATGGTGAGCGTAACTGCACAATGGTCCCTCCAGATCGCAAGTATCGGAATTTCCTTCGCTCAAATGGATATAGTCAACATTCGTGCTGACGTATTCGCGACCCGCCAAAATATGTCTGATTTCCTCAGCATGGTTGGGATCGGAACAGTAGATGCAAGCTTCCAATAAAGCCTTAACCAGGGCGATGTGAGTATTGGGATAGGCATTTGCCCAGTCTTCGCGCACGCCTAAAACCTTGCCAGGATGACCCTGCCAAATCTCTAAATCCGTAGCTACGGTAAAACCAATGCCTTCAACTGCAGCGCGAAGATTCCACGGTTCGCCGACACAAAAGCCGTCAATCGTCCCCGCTTTTAAATCCACTACCATCTGGGCGGGAGGGATCATTTTGAGCATAACGTCGCGATCGGGATCGATGCCTCCGGAGGCAAGCCAGTAGCGCAGGAGCAGATTATGAATGGAAGAAGGATGGACCACACCCATGCGATGCTGCTGATCGGGCGAATTGCGAAGCATCTGCTTGAAGTCTGCCAGATTGTAGACACCCTGGTCGTAGAAGCGCTTGCAAAGCGTGATCGCATTGCCGTTGCGAGTCATATTTAGCGCGCTCACAATCGGCACACTGCGACCATTACCGCCCAGTGTCAACCATAAAGGCATCCCTGAAGGCATTTGGGCCGCATCTAAATAGCCACCACTCATACCATCGGCGATACCGCGCCAACTGCTTTCGCGGATCAGGTTGACTTCATCTAAGCCATGCTTGGTAAACAAGCCCTTTTCCTTCGCGACGGCGATGGGAGCGCAGGCATTTAGTGGCACAAAACCGATATCAAGATTGACTTTCTCCAGACCGTGGCGAGTCACAACAGCTACTTTCTTCGCTCTCATTTTCTTCACGCGCTTTTGCTGGTTGAGGAAGTAAATGATTTCGCTACGCAGACTGTAATAACTGGGGTGATTCACTGCTTCCATACGCTTGCGCGGACGGGGAATATCCACCTCCAGAATGCCACCAATATTAGAGGCGGGGCCATTGGTCATCATCACGACGCGATCGCTAAGCAATACGGCTTCGTCAACATCGTGCGTCACCATCAGCGCCGAAACCTGATTCTCTTCGCAAATGGTAGTTAGCTGTTCTTGCAGGTTGCCTCTGGTTAAAGCATCCAGTACTCCAAACGGTTCGTCTAACAAGAGTAATTTGGGACGAATCGCCAGGGCACGCGCGATCGCCACGCGCTGCCGCATCCCACCAGAGATTTCCGCAGGCGTTTTATCGATACATTGGGAGAGTCCCACCAGATTAACGTAGTGTTCGACAATTTCCTTGCGTTCCGCCCTGGGCAGTTCCGACAACACCTCATCTACGCCCAGCGCCACGTTATCGCGCACCGTCATCCATGGCAGTAGAGAATAATTTTGGAAGACCACCATGCGATCAGGGCCTGGATGTTTAACC
>JANMRU010000148.1:0-17080 GCA_031388585.1 Pseudanabaena sp. SOY_30_concoct_251
AGCGGCGGCGAGAGGTTTTTCAAGCCTTCACCTGTCATTTCCACTACGTTGACGAATTGGCGGATGCGATCGCTACATTCAGGAAATAGCGTAGATAATCGCTGGATCAGTTCTCCTGGCTTCGAGGGAATATCAATTGCATACCCAGGCATTCGCATGCGATCGTAGCCATCGGGGTCATAACGCTCAAAGGTTACTTCTCGATCTAACCCTAGTTTTTTGAGCACAAGATTGACGGTTTGCCCTTCACCACAATCCCAAACATAGTGAAATTGAGCATTAAACGTATATTTCTTCGCCATCGTAAACGTATGTCCAAAGCCGCCAGGATGCTCATGGGCTTCGAGAACTTGCACGGTCTTACCAGAGTTGGCCATCAAAGCACCAAAGACCAATCCGGATAGACCACTACCGACAATCAGGTAATCTGTTTTCATATCCATTTCCTCTCGAATAAGCTTCTAGGAGCTTTAGACATCGCCTTTTGACTAGGGAGTATTAGTGAGCGATCGCTGCTTTTGTGGCAGATTGAACGTTGGAGATCGCCAGACTACGAGCTTCATCACCCGGATTAAGGCTATCGGCATGAATGAATTCGACCCTACCTATCTACTCCAACTTCACCACCATCTTGCCAATATTTTTCCCTTCAAAGAGACCGATAAATGCGCCTACCGCTTGGTCGATTCCTGTCACCATTGTTTCCTTGCTCTTCAGTTTGCCAGCTCGAAAATAGCCGCCCACTTCCTGCTCAAATTCGCCCCGACGATCTAGCCAATCGCCAACGATTAACCCTTTCATGGTTAACCGTTTAGTAATCATGTTAAATAGATTGGAAGGCCCCGGTTGTGGCATTTCCGCGTTATAACCAGAGATGCCACCACAAGCGATAATCCGACCATGTACACGTAACGCCGAAAGCGCCGCTTCCAGCATTTCGCCTCCGACATTATCGAAATAGACATCAATTCCATCCGGCACTTCTAGTTTTAATTGTTCGAGGACAGAGCCAACCTTGTAATTGAAGGCGATATCAAATCCGCAATCTTCTTGTAGAAACCTGACCTTCTCCATTGAACCCGCAGAACCGATTACACGACACCCACGCAATTTCGCCAGTTGCCCTGCCACGCTTCCCACTGCACCGGCGGCTCCTGAAATAAAAATGACATCACCGGCTTTGACATCGACCAAATTCAATCCCGCCCAAGCGGTCATACCCGTCATGCCAAGCGCACCAAGGTAAACTGAGAGCGGTTGAACATCACTGCTGACCAGATGCAACTGCTGCGGCGCAGCATTGAAGTATTCCCGCCAGCCAAAATTGGAAGTGACAACATCGCCTGGCTTAAATTCCTCGGTGCGCGACTCGATTACCTCGCCGACTGCGCCGCCGTCAAGCGGTTTATCTAACTCGAATGCAGGAACATAGGATTTCCCCTCGTTCATGCGACCGCGCATGTATGGATCTACTGACATGTAGAGATTACGAACGAGTACCTGCCCATCTTGAAGTGGTTCCACTGTGATCTGTACGAGGGAAAAGTTGTCTGCGGTTGGTATCCCTTTGGGGCGGGAGGCTAGCCGAATCTCAAAGCTCATCATATCTGTCATAATTTTCATAATTTATACGACCATAGGTACTTAATTAGCTTGAAGTTTGACCAAAATTTTTCGCCCAGCAGAGTCAGCGATTTGGAGTGCTATAATCTCACCATTTGAATTCTGTTCTGTTTCAAGGTCCGTAGGTGAATCAACCGTATGCCCATAGGTCATTTCATCTATACCCACTTCGATCGCCAAATTATCTCCCTTCCCAGGGCGATCGTAAATCATTGCTAGCAAAGGTGCGTTCTGAATCAGTTCTTTGTCACCAAGTTCTGAATCGATGATTTCGATTGAAATATGCCGTCCACGATTACTTTCTGAAAACCGATCAAAAAATTCGCCCCATCCCTCACGAGGCAAAGATTTGCTTATGTCAATTGTATTTGTCATATATCTCCTTATGAAATACTAAATTTGGAGGAGTCAGCTAGAGTCTGACTCCTTGTATTATTGATGTGGTTGAAGGTCTCTAGCTAGCTCATATATCTCTGATGCTTCTGTTTTGCATCAGCTTAGGCAAGGCTCATTTAAACGCTTTGACTAAAGCCTCAAACTGCACTCGCAGTGACTTGTCATGTGTTGAAATTGGTGGGATCTGGCGATCGATACCGAGAAATTCATAGACCGCCATCTGGGCTGCTCGCACCGAATACTCGACTGTGAAAACGACATCATCAGGAATTTCGACAAACTGGCTGATAAATGCGAGGTTCTTCGAGCTATGCGGGATCGGCAATGGTCGATCTGTGCTTAAACGAGGCATAAACATGCTGGTGATATACGGCATTATGCAAGGAATGCAGTTTGCGGATTCCACAGTGTCCAGATCGAATCGCAAATGACCGCAGAGTTCTCGCAGAATTTCTGCGCCGTTGCACTCAGTCATTGGTTTGGGAACGAAATCACCGACGCGATCGGGGAAAAGGGCATATCCCCAGAAGACCTGAACATCAGCAGGCTGATTTATAAAATGGGGTTGATAGGCGAGCACGATCGACATCAGCCAGTTTGAGTCTTTAAACGTGACAAGTCCGCCAGTTCCTGCTTGATTACCGCTAAATTCAGCCATCTTGTCGAAGAATGCAGGGTTCTTTAGCGTGACTGTGAAAGATTCCCAGAGAGACTGAGCAATGTTGCTGTTGAAAGCAGCTGGATTCCCAAAATCTCGGTTTTCCGCCGCCAGTCTTTCCCACAGAGACCAACTATCACTGTCCTGTTTAGTCAGATGCTTAGGTGCACTCGTCATCGACCCCAAACTAGAGGCATCCGTCATCGATCCATTTTGCAGAAAAACCAGGTCACCATCTTTAACCGCGATCGCTTTGCCTTCACCCTTCTGCTGATAGTGAATACCTGTAACTACCAACTTACCTTCTTCAGTGGTGCGCTCTAGATCCGTCACTTTAGAATCTAGAATAAAATTTACACCTTGAGAGGCGAGCCAACTCTGCAATGGACGAACCAATGAATCGAACTGATTGTAGATAGTCCGCTTAACTCCTCCGAGGGTCTCAATCCGAGTGAATTCAAGCATGAAGCGATGCAAGTACCGCTTGAATTCAATGGCGCTGTGCCACGGCTGGAAGGCGAATGTAGTAACCCACATATACCAGAATTCAGTTTCAAAGAATTCTGGGGAAAGCCAATCGGTGATACAGCTAGCACCCAACCTGTCTTCATCAGCGAGGCTAAGCTCCAGCAATTCCTTGCGATTTTGCATCGAAAAACCCATCGAACTCACGGGAACTTTCGCACGACGGCGGTCAACGAGACGCGCCATGGAGTTTGACTTGTGCTGCTGATTAAACTCCAACGTTTCATCAAATACCGTTTTATCGGGCGAACTCAGTGAGGGTATTGATTTATATAGATCCCAAGTGCATTCGTAATTGTCAGTGGTCAACATCCGCCCTCCCCGCAGCGAATAACCATCCACATGGTTCCCTGCTCCATCCAGACTCCCACCTAGGATGGACTTTGCTTCTAGGATAAATATATTTTGACCGGGGAATCCGCCGTCGCGAATCATGAAGGCGGCGGCGGCTAGGGAGCCGATACCACCACCCAAAAGATAGGCATTAGATTCATTAATCATGTCAATTAACGAGCGTGAAAGGTTTGGTTCAGTCATGTCTGATTTCTCCGTATATCTTGCGGTGGCTTCTACATCAAGTTTAAATTGAATCTCAGCTTGAGTTTTTCGATCTCAGATTTAATATTTTTTTAGTGACTTTGCTCGGTCTGCAACTGCTTCCAAATTGTTATTGACTATTGAGTTAGCTCGCAAGCTCGTACATACCACCTCGTTCAGTTGCCCGTTGATAAGCTAGGCGGATGTGGATGCGATCGAGGAAATCCATAATTATTTAAGTGGTGAACGATGATCATTAGATTTCTCTAGTTGCATGACAGTTACGGTTGACAATTCTCTTGTGGGGAGGCTACGCGATCGCATATACAACAATGATTTGCGACAAGTGCGATCGCTTTACCTCAACTTGCTAACTTGACGAACTTTTTGGAGTGAACTATCGCTATTTCCTTACGGATGTGACGGCTCGATCCCAGGCATCGCGCACGGCATGTTTAGCCTTTTCCCAAGCTAAACCTCCAGTCTGATTCGATTCATAATCACGCTGTAAGGCGATCTCAATATCCTTATAATCTTGGCCAGTGTGAGCGTAGCGATCGTATCCTTCATAGCCAACTCGATATGCAAGTTGATAATCTTCGTAGGTTGAACCTTCCTCAACGTAAGGTCGAGAACTATAGTTCTCCCGCCAATGATTATCTTCAAAAGTAGGATCGATTTGTTCAGCAACTTCCTTGCCAGCTAAACCTCCAACCACAGAGCCAACCACAGCCCCAACTACAGCCCCAACCGGTCCACCAACTACGCCACCAATCACAGTTGCGACAGAACCAGCACCTGCGGCTCCCACACCTGTTCCCACAGGATGCGCTCCTGGCTCTCCAGAAATTGGATCGCGATTAGCATCGTTTTGATCGAGGGCATTTGTATTCTTAGCATTCATAATTACTTTATCTCCAACATTTTTAGCAGTTAACTTGAAGCGCCTTTCTAAGTTCATAATGTTCTTCTTGTTAGTCGCACATTACTTTTCGAAATAGACAACTTCTATTCTCTTTATGTCCCCTATATTAAGTTAGTTCTCTAGAGATTTCTGCTAATTATTCGGGTTTACTGTAACAATTTGAATCGTTTTAGAACATCTTATACAATTCACTCAATTTCTAATTCTTGCTTATACATGATTTCTAGCATCAAAGTGTAACAATAGTTTTACAGCATATAAAAAGGAGAAAAATTATGATGGTAGGACAACAATACAAACGGGCAATTGGAACTTTCTCTGATCATGGTGAAGCCGAAATGGCTTTGCGCGAGTTAAAAGATAGTTCCTTTCCCATGGATAGGATTTCTGTGGTTGGACATGATATCAATCGCAACTCAAATATAGCTGGAGCCGAGAGAATCGATCGCCTCGCCGATCTAGGAGAGCATAATAAAGCTGATGAAGGTGCTAAAACCGGTGCAGCTGCTGGTGGTGCCGTAGGTACTCTCACGGGCTTATTAGTAGGGTTAGGACTTGTCGCTATTCCTGGAATTGGCCCAGTTATGTTGGCAGGTGCTGCGGCTACTGCTCTTGCTACTACTCTAACTGGCGGTGCGATCGGTGCTGCTGCAGGAAGTCTTTTGGGAGGATTGGTGGGCTTAGGTATTCCTGAAGACCGTGCCAAAGTATATAGCGATCTCGTGGATCGAGGCGATTATTTGGTGATGGCTGAAGGAACAGATGAAGAAATCGATCGAGCTGAAGAAATCTTTAGACGTCATGGCATCCATGAATGGGGCATTTATGATTTTCCTGTTAATGTTTCCAGTAGATCAGTTATATAACGTCTGAGACTACCCATCAGCCACGATCAAAGACTAATGAATTGAGGAATTTTCTAATGAATAAAAAAATAGCTGCCTTACTACTAACCAATTTTCTCTTAGTTACAACTGTAGCTTGTACTGATGCTAAAACTACTACCGAAGCTCCTAATTCGGTGGATCAAAAAACTCAGACTCCGATCGCCCAAAATACGGAAGCAGCTAAGGATGCTCAAAGCGATACCCGTGCCAAGCAGTTGGATGCGGATATTCGGGCTAGAGAACAACGAAATAAGGTTGGAGGGGATGAGCAAAAACGTGATGATAGCGATCTTGCCAGTGAGGTGCGGAGCAAACTGGAAGCCAATATTCCTGGTGGTAATCTTACAGTGGCTTCTAAAGATGGAGTTGTGACCGTATCAGGTACGGTTCCTAATCAAGATCAGATTAGCAAGATTGAGAGATTAGGAATGGAAATCAAGGGTGTAAAAAGCGTTACAGTCAAGGCAGTAGCTGCATCTCCGCCCAAAGGTTGAAAAGTTTTACTGCTAAGCAGGAAGTCTAGTCTTAGTCTATTTAGTACCTTAATTTATGACTAGCAATGATTAAGTCATGGATGACGATCGCCGCGATTACTTTCTTGGTTTCCTTAGGTGCTAATCTGATCGCACCTAGCGATATTAGATGGTTCAAGCAACTTCGTCGTCCCCGCTGGCTGACTTTCGAGGCATTCATTCCTGTAATTTGGACAGTGATTCTCGTCTGTGGAGGCATTTCTGCCTACTTTGTCTGGGAGACGGAGATGGGGAGTTTTAGAAGTTGGTTGTACATGGCATTTTATCTGATTCTAGAGATTGTGATTATCGCTTATGTACCTATTACCTTGCGATCGCGCAATCTTAAATTAGGAACTTGGGTAGGTTTAACAGGCTTTGGTCTTGGGGCATTGCTGACTTTAGCAGTCTGGCAAATCTCTGGCTGGGCAACTTTGTTACTCCTACCCTATTTAATTTGGAGTCCGATTGGCTCCTATACTACTTGGGCGATCGCGCGCCTTAATCCTTAAGTTGTAAAATTTTTTGTGTATTGCTTATGCTCCCCACTTTCTTGGAAATCCTAAGGGCTGAACCGCAAGTTAGGAGTAAATTAGAGGCTCCATTATCTGAATTGACTGACTCCCAACCGCCCAATTACGGTGGAGCAGAGCAACAGCTTAATCAACTTCTTATACTTGAAAATTTAGATAAGCAAATCAAGTTACAGCCTAGGCTAGCTAAAGAATTTGAAACAGCGATCTCCTTTGCCTTAAGGGATGCCTATAAGAAAAAGCTAAAGATTCCGAAATAGCGTCTAGATTCTTGCAGAGGGTACTCTATCGACTTAATCATCATGCGATCGCTCAAGATTATCAGGTGAATGACCGCATTGTGAATTAAATATGTCCATATTTTCTGTGATTAAGATTTGAGAAATATTTATACAAGATATACATTCTTAGCTAACTCAAACGCTTACTGCAACACAATTTCCACCACGGACATGTCATTCTACGAGAAGGACTGAGTAAATTTCTAATATCTTGAGGCAACTACTATGCAAACTGATACATCACAGACTGATGAGCAAGTTGACACATTAATGACTGATGAGCAAGCTGGCACATTACCGATTGCTATGCAAACCACCCCATTGACTGATAAGCAAGATACAACACCACGGACTGAAATGATGGGAACAGCCGTTCGCAATGATTGGGCTTGGGGATTTACCCCTCAAGCAGAAGTGTGGAATGGTCGTCTAGCTATGATTGGTTTTATATCAGCGATCTTCACAGAGTTGTTTGCCCACATGGGTGTTCTCCATTTTTGGGGTCTGCTGTCATCAGGTACAACTCCAGTTGGATAGACCAATTTCTCCGTGAAGTAATCACTTCAGGCATTCACTAATGAAAATTACCTGTGAGTAGATGTATCTCCAGAGAAGAATACTTCTTCCCGTTACATTTTATTTCGTAGTTAATCAATTCATTCAAGAAATCAAACACAAACCTGCGACAGTGATTCCAGGAAAACTTTTCCGACTCTTAATCTTAAATTTAGGGCACCACTAGCAGGGTAAAGCCCTAATTTTATCTCAATCAAACAATAACTATTAGAGGAAAGCTCTATGAAATTTGCTCAATTTTTAACTCGCTTTGTGGTCGTGGTCTTTATCTGTGGGTTTATGGCATTTGCTAATGTTGTACCTGCGATCGCAGCTCAGAGCAATCAGAATAAAGGCTTGCAGCAACTGCCTAACATCCAACTCAAAACCGACGAAGCCGCGAAGTCTGGTCCTTACCCTACTAGTGAGCTTAAATCTAATGCAAAGCAAGGGCTAAACGAAATTCAAGGAACCGCAGATTTTAATAAAATGAAGCGAGTGGGAAATGAAGATACACTTCCTGCTGTGCGTCAAGCGGAAAAAGCACTTGATAAAGTTGGGGACAAGGTTAACTCTGCGAAAGACGATACCGAAAATGGAGTTACTTCTGTTTTAGATAAGGCTGGTGATGCAGCTAATTATGTAAAAGACAAAGCCGGAGAAGCCATCAACACGCTTACTGAAAAAGCTGGAGACGCTGCTAAATCTTAAGTAGATCGAGGGGCGAATAACCTTAAAACGACAGATTGATATAGTCGGGATGAAGGAGGTTCACCCCATTTCTATTTCCTACTGTATTAGTGGGAATCAAGTAATAGGTTAAAAGATTATAAATAGGAGAAATGAATGAGTAGTCTAATTGCGGTCGGTTTTAAAGATGAATTCATCGCTGACTCGGTCATACTGGAACTCCGCAAGCTGCAACGGGAACATCTAATTGATTTAGAAGATGCAGCAATTGTGATCAGAAACAAGGAAGGGAAGGTGCGGATTAAGCAGACTCAAGAACTTACCGCTGCTGGAGCACTAAGTGGAGGATTTTGGGGACTTCTGTTTGGTTTTATCTTTTTTAATCCTCTCTTGGGCTGGGCAGTTGGCGCAGTAGCGGGAGCAGTTTCTGGAGCATTGACGGATATTGGTATTGATGACAATTTCATCCGAGATGTTGGCAGTACGATTGAACCTGGCACCTCTGCCATTTTTGTCTTAGTAAGAAGTGCTACTCCCGATAAAGTGCTTGAGGATCTCAGTAAATTTGAGGGTAAGGTGCTAAAAACTTCTCTATCAAAAGAGGATGAAGCAAAGCTACAAGTAGTTCTAACAAAATCATAATTTCATAATTAAAGAAGGTTATATGTTTCTAAATCCTATTGGACTAAGAGTTTTAGGAGTTGCAGGTATACTTCTAGGCTTATCCCTTGCACCCTCTGTGCAGGCGGAAACCTGTTCTGCACTAAATTTAATTGGTGGCACTGGTACCGAGGTGAAAAAAACCGTTTCTCCTATGGGTACGCTGGTGAGCAATAACAACTGGAACACAGATTTCGCCATACCTAGCGGTAGCACTTTCAATCGCTATGTGGCCACAATTGTGCCCGAGAACAATGCCAACTACGATGTAAAAATGAACCTAAAGTACAGTGACAACAGTACTGGTGGGGCTTATAGGAAAGATAATGTGGCAGTTAAAGTCGGTCAACCTTTGAGAATGGTCGGTACGCCGCGAGCGAACAGCGATCCATTTCAAGTCAATGTATTTGTCGGTGGCATCAGTGCGATCGGTAATACATATACCGTATCGGTTATGGGTTGCAAATAGAGATTTAAACCACTCCCTTAGGGAATTAAGACTATGAAGAAGAATTTACTTGCAGGAATAACAACTTTGCTAATTATCGGCGGTGTACCTGTTGCTGCCTATGCCCAGAAAATCGATTGCTACAAACAAGGAGATATAATTCAGTGCCCAGGATATGGCAACTTTAACTATCGCAACTCAGGCAACACAGGTAACTATACCAACTATGGCAATACCACCAATCAAAATCGGATCGAGTCTTCGCTCAGGGAAATGTATTTGCAGGTGCTTGGTCGAGATATCGACGCTAGTGGATTGAGTGCTTATACTGAAGCAGTGAGAAATAGGAGGCTTTCACTGCTTCAAGTTCGCCGCGAATTGGTGGATAGTCCTGAAGCCGAGCTAGCTATCCGCAGAGTTTACCAACAGGCAAATGGTCGTAATCTCAATCCTAATCAATTCCGAAATGCCAAACTTTTCATCGCGAATGGAGCCTCTCTCGATCAACTCCGCCGAGAACTAGTTAGTTCAAATGGAAATTTCAATAATAGCAACAACTATGGCGATCAACGAGCTGCCATTACAGAGATTTATCAGCAAGTGCTTGGTCGCGATCCTGATAATAATGGCTTAGGAGCCTACTCAGAAGCTTTGCAAAATGGCAGGATTTCACTTATTCAAGTTCGTCGAGAGCTTGCTGTTAGCCCTGAATCCGATCAGAATATCAATAAGATCTATCAACAGATCCTTGGTCGCAATGTTGACTCCAACGGATTGAGGAACTCTAGAAGAATTCTAGAAAGCAATGGTGGTTCCCTAGACCAAGTTCAGAATCAATTGGCAAGAACGAACGAAGCTAGGGGAAGAAATGGCGATCGCACTTTTTCGCTACTAGATCTTTTTGGGATCTTTAGATAATCACTTATATCGTTACTGATATCAGTAACGATATTGGTTTTGGTGACAACTTCATTCGAGATATGGACACTATTAAATCTTAAATTGCGAGGAACTATATGCCTAGACTTGTTGGAAAAAAAACTAATCCTGCCTTATATGCTGGATTAGGATTGCTAGTAGTTGCTATTGGAGCAATAGCATTGGAATACTTTGGAGTAGTTAACTACATTCCTAGTTTCGGGAAAGAGACTCCAGCAAATAGCACTTCTACTAACCGAACCGTGCCGATCGATAAAACTGTCAATTGAGTTTAACTTTATAGAATAGGAGGATATTTGAAATGCGTAATGGTAAAGGTATGATTGGGAAGCCTGTGGTGGCTTATGACACTGGGGAAGAGGTGGAGAAAATTGTAGACTTAATTTTCGATCAAGAGAAAAACCTATTGTTAGGATTTCTTGTAGATGAAGGAGGTTGGTTTAGCAATGCTTTAGTACTACCTTTGACAAGGGTTCAGGCAATTGGTGCGGATGCCGTAATTGTTTCTTCCAAAGAGGTCATAACTCCTGCTAGCTATTTTCCTGAAATCCAAAGTATTTTGGAAAGAGACAACACCTTAAAAGGAACTAAGATTATGACCATTGATGGTCGTGATTTAGGCACAATGGTAGATCTCTACTTTGATGATTTCAGTGGAGCAATCGAAGGATATGAAGTCTCTGGGGGCATCTTTGCTGATGCTTACTCTGGTCGCTCTTTTGTGCCTGCTCCCGATACGCTTAAAATCGGTGAAGAGATAGCATTTGTGCCTTCTGAAACTGCTGACCTGATGGAAGAGCAAGTGGGTGGAATCAGGGCAGCCCTTCACACCGCTGGGGAGAAGGCCCAAGAAGCTGCTCATCTGACAGGAACTAAATTACAAGAAGCTGCTCAAATGGCAAATACGAGCTTTACTAATGCTGTTGTTAATCCTGAGGAACAAAAGGCATTTGTGTTAGGTAAAGTTGCTCAACGAACCCTACAGAGTGCTAATGGTGCAGTTCTAATCCAAGAAGGTCAGGTTATTACGCAGGTGCATATCCATGTGGCTGAAAGCAGCAAAATGATGGATGAACTCTATCGGTCTGCTGGAGGTAGTGTCACAGATAAACTAGCAGAAAGAGTGACTGGTACTGTCACAAATATCAGTGCAAATATCAGTATTGAGCAGGCTTTGGGACGGCGAGTTAACAAGATAATTTTCACACCCGAAGGCTCAGTTGTGGCTGTGGCGGGACAAATTGTTACTGCACGAGTAATCGAAAGGGCGAAAACTGAGCATCAAGAGCAAGCTCTATTGGAATCAGTTGGTTTAACTACTGGTGATGCTTTGAGAACTACCAGTTCTGATGTCGGACAACAGGTTAAAGAAGGCGCTAAGGGTCTGTGGGAGCAGGTTAAAGAAACTGCAAGTAATATGCAAGAGCATGGTACTCAAGTTATCGAAGACAAAAGGATTAAAGGTGCTTTAGGTCGTCCTGTAACGCGCGTTATTCTCGATCGCAATGATGAAGTGATTCTCAATGTGGGGGAATTAATTACTCATCAAGCGATCGCTATTTCACGTCAAGCTGATGTATTAGAGGTTTTACTTGACTCAGTTTATACGGAAACGCCAAAGCTATCCCTAGAAGAATTACGGGCTCCTGAACCTGGTAGAGCTTCCCTAGAAGAAATACGAGATCCTGAACCTGGTAGAGCTTCCCTAAATTAGTGATGTCTTACTCTCTTAGGATTGTCCTGGCACAATAACTACTCAAAATTTATGCACTACCTAATATTAGCGACAGATTACGATGGTACCTTAGCTAGTGGGGGAAAAGTATCAGATGTGACCTTAGAGGCACTCAAACGAATACAAAAGTCTGGACGAAAGTTAATCCTGGTCACAGGCAGGCAACTGGACGATCTTTGTCAGATATTTCCTGAAGTCAACATATTTGATTGTGTAGTAGTTGAGAATGGAGCGGTAATATACTTTCCGTCAACTCGCGAAGAGTTCTTGCTAGGCAGTTTACCGCCTGATGGTTTTGTGGAGGCGTTGCGATCGCGTAATATCGATCCGCTCTCTGTTGGGAAAGTGATTGTGGCGACATGGGAACCACACGAAGCAGAGGTTCTTAACGTAATTCGAGAACTAGGCTTAGATTTACAGGTGATCTTTAACAAAGGTGCGGTCATGGTTCTACCCGCAGGGGTAAACAAAGCTTCGGGGCTAGGTGAGGCTCTGAGTCGAATGGGATTATCTACTCATAACACCGTGGCGATCGGAGATGCCGAGAACGATCTTGCTTTCCTTAAGGCATGTGAGCTTTCGGTAGCAGTAGATAATGCTCTGCCATCTGTAAAGAGTGACGTAGATTGGGTGACTCAAGCGAGTCGAGGTGATGGCGTAATTGAGTTGATTGACCGATTACTGACAGAAGATCTGGAAGAATCCTCACTTTTGCCAGAGCGTCATAGCATCTTATTGGGTAACATCAAGGCAGATCGGGAAGTCTATATTCAACCCCTTAACCGAAACATTTTACTGGCCGGTGTTTCTGGTGGAGGTAAATCAACTTTAGCCACAGGAATGCTAGAGCGGTTTGGAGAGAAAGGCTATCAATTTTGCATCATCGATCCCGAAGGAGACTATCAAAACTTTGAAGGGACAGTAGTAGTGGGAAATGCGCAACAGCCACCTAATCCAACTGAAATATTGGCGATTTTGAGTAAGCCCGAACAAAATCTGGTGGTCAATTTAATGGGAGTAAAACTCGACGATCGCCCTTTATTCTTGGCTCAACTACTACCTTCTCTGCTAGAAATGCGCGTGCGAACTGGAAGACCGCATTGGATTGTAATTGATGAAGTACATCATATGTTCCATGCAGATTGGAATGCTGCGGTCACGTTGCCTCAGTCTGTAAATGGGATTTTGATGATTACAGTTCATCCTGAACATGTGGCGATTTCAGCCTTGTCTTTAATTGATACGATCGTTGCGGTCAAGTCACCGATGCAGACAATTACAAATTTTTGCAAAACTGTAGGACATCAGCTACCGACCGATTCACTCCCATCAGAACTTGCTGCTGGAGAAGGAGTTGCCTGGTTCTTAGAAACCAAAGAGCAGCCATTTCAATTTCAGGTGATCCCACCACGCCAAGAACGGCAACGGCATATGCGAAACTATGCTGAAGGTAACTTAGGTAGCGATCGCTGCTTCTATTTTAGGGGTGAAGATAACCTGTTAAATTTAAAAGCCCAAAACCTAATTATGTTTATCCAGTTGGCGGCAGGAGTTGACGATCGCACCTGGTTACATCATTTGCATCAGCAAGATTACTCAAATTGGCTGCAAAATTCGATTAAAGATGAAACCTTAGCGGAGGAGGTCAGCCAGATTGAAACAACTACTGAATTTTCACCTTCTGAAAGCCGCGATCGCATCAAATCTGCAATTGAAAAACGCTATACCTTACCCGTCTGATGCAGTGGTTTTCTATAGCCATTTTCTTTTGAGATGAGTAACTACATCAACTAACTGCAAAGCTTAATAAAAACTATGACAAATGTAACTGGAAAACATATCTCCTTTTGGATTGACTCAACCCCTATCACAACCTATCCATCCCTTGGAAATAGCGTTTCGGTGGATGTGGCGATCGTTGGGGGCGGCATTGTGGGACTAACCGCAGCTACACTGCTAAAACAAGCTGGAAAGACCGTTGCGGTGATCGAGTCTAGGCAAATAAGTACAGGTGTAAGTGGTCATACGACTGCCAAACTCACTTCGTTGCACCAATTGATCTACGCTGATTTAATCAAACAAATCGGAGAGCAAAAAGCGCGGCTCTACGCAGAATCAAATCAAGCGGCAATTGAGCTCGTCGCTACATTTGTAGAAGAACAGCAAATTGATTGTGATTTTAGTCGTCAAAGCGCCTACACCTTTGCCGAACCAGACGATGAGCTGGATCGAATTAAAGATGAAGTGGAAGCTGCTCTTAAACTAGGACTTCCTGCTTCGTATGTTCAGGAAACATCACTGCCATTTGCGATCGCTGGAGCAATCAAACTTGACAACCAGGCTCAGTTTCATGTGCGTAAATATCTAATACATCTCGCTACAAATATTGCTGGTAATGGTAGTTATTTATTTGAGAACACGCGAGTTCAAAAAGTTGACGATGGCAATCCCTGTCAAATTATTACTGAGCGCGGAACGATCAATGCCCAAGATGTGATTGTTTCCACTAATCTACCCATCCTCGATCAAGGACTCTTCTTCGCCAAAACTTATCCCCAACGCTCCTACATTGTCAGTGCTCAGATCGGTCGCGCCAAAGCACCAGAAGGAATGTTTATTGGCAGTGGGAAATCTTCCCACTCCATTCGCACGACTCCCTACGATGGGGGAACACTCTTGCTAGTTGGTGGTGAAGGGCATAAAGTTGGCACAGATTCTAATACTGAAGAACGATATCAAAAACTAGAAGCCTATGCCCGCGATCGCTTCGATATTGACACGTTTGCATATCGTTGGTCAAACCAGGATATGGTGTCGTTTGATCATCTGCCCTACATTGGTAAACTGACTCCTTTCAACCAACACATTTATGTTGCAACAGGATTTAGTCTTTGGGGCATGTCGAAGGGAACTATGTCTGCCATGCTACTTTCAGACTTGATTTTAGGAAAAGACAATCCCTATATAGAACTTTACGATGCGACTCGTGCAACTCCATTTTTGACAATGGAATCGGTCAAACAGGAAGCTGATGTGGCAACTCGGTGGATTGGCGATCGCTTCAAAGGTCTTCTGTCTACTTCTTTCTCCGAGGTTGCGAGTGGTGAAGGCAAATTACTGACCATTGATAATGAGAAGGTCGCCGCTTACCGCGATGAACAGGGAACAATTCATGCTGTTTCTGCCGTGTGCACCCACCTGGCTTGCATTGTAAGCTGGAATAATGCCGAGAAGAGTTGGGATTGTGCTTGTCACGGTTCTCGGTTTAACTGCGAAGGCAAGGTGATTCAGGGGCCAACTGTAAAGGACTTGGAGAAAGTCGTTTACGAAACCACTGCTGGTTGAGAAATTCAAGAACGATATTGAGAATATTTATGTTGCTACAGAATAACTGGGAACTTGGAGAAAATCGTGGATGTTCAATCATCTATCGACCTCGTCAAGAGTAAAATCGTGATTTAGGTCGTTATTAGGTCGTTAAATGTGCATGGACATTACTTAAATTAAAGACATTTATTTAGAGGGAAAAATTATGAATATCATTGCATGGATAATTTTGGGCTTACTCGCCGGCGCGATCGCCAAAGCCATTGTTCCTGGCTATCAGGCTGGCGGCTGGCTTACAACAATGATCCTCGGGATCGTGGGAGCCTTCATCGGTGGCACCTTGCTCACCCTTATCCAGACCGGAACTCTGCAATTAACAGCACCAGGTTTGAGCATTCCTGGCGTGTTTGTCGCAGTTTTAGGAGCAATCATTGCGATTTATGTTGGTAGTATGATTAGTAGAAATGCATAAACTAAGGGTTTAGCAAACTACCTCCAAAAGTTGGCGATCGCGATCGTATCTATAAGTGAGACTTTGGACTACTTAGCTGCAAAGGCAAATAATAATGAGCTTCAAGACATTAGTTTTCTATGGTTCCTACAGGAGCGATCGCCAGGGCATCAAAGCGGTTAAATTCATGATTAATCAGCTTAAACAAAGAAATCACGAAGTAGTATTTGCTGATGCTATGGATTATTACTTTGGCATCTTAAACAGCATGTACAAGGAGTATGAAAAAGATCAGGCTCCCCCAAAAATGGAAGAATTAGCCACTCATATCCGCACCGCCGATGGGTTTGTAATTGTGGGAGGAGAATACAATCATTCTATTCAGCCAGGCTTGAGCAACCTGATGGATCATTATTTAGAGGAATACTATTTCCGTCCTGCTGCGATCGTTTCCTATTCAGCTGGTGACTTTGCTGGAGCAAGGGCAGCAATTCAATTACGCGCTTTTTTGACAGAGCTAGGGATGCCTACTATTTCCAGTATTTTTTCGATCCCAAGAATTAGAGAATCTCTAGATGATGCTGGTGTTCCCCAAGAAGAAATTCTATCTCAAAAAGTAGGTCGTTTCTTGGATGAGTTGGAGTGGTATGAAGAGGCTTTGCAACGCCAAAGAAAAGAAAAGGGCACGCCATTCTAAACGAAATAAATTAAACTCAGATCGTTCACAGCATAAACCAATGGAAAATACAATATTCAATCAAGTGTTTCGGGATAGCGAGGGCAAAATTGTTCTGGCTCAGATGCCAAATCTACCACTGATTGTCTGGTTTGTCGCTAGTTTGTTAAAGGTGATTTTTACAACTGATCGAATTAATATCGGATTGGATGTGCTAGCTTTTGGTGCTTTATTTACTTGGGCTTGGGAAGAATTATTTCAAGGCGTTAATTACTTTCGCAGAACACTAGGTCTGATTGTGCTTGTTGGTCTGATTGCCTCGAAAATTCAATGAGTAGACTTCTCACTAAAGATTTACCCCACCCTAACCCTACCCTTGCAAAAGGGAGGGAACTCTAGATTTCTGGTCTTCCCCCTTTCCAAGCTACCGTGTACACACATCTCTAAAAAGACTGAAGATGCTGGGTTTGATCCCCCAACCCCCTTAAAAAGGGGGCTTTAGAATTCAAAGTCCCCCTTTTTAAGGGGGATTTAGGGGGATCTAAAGCGTCAAACGATATAACAGATAACTTGTGTGTACACCGTAGCCCTTTCCAAGGGGGAATTAAAGGGGGTAAGTCCACCTAAGCTTAGAGCAGGGAGTTTCTTTACTGGAAAAGTCCTAAATTCTATCTACCATATTTTTTCTTCCGCGATCAGAAAATGATGCCAGCGCGTAAGGC
>JANMRU010000195.1:0-4857 GCA_031388585.1 Pseudanabaena sp. SOY_30_concoct_251
GCTGAATGTAGGTTGCTGAGGATATGCTACTTGTTTCTCTCCGTCACTAACTTTTCAGTTTGTTAGGAGTATTGCTTACAAAGCTTTTCCTAGGGGTGTCATTTTGGGGATATTTCAAGCCTACTGACTTTAGGGATTGGTCTTAGTGGGTGGGTTGATATATGCTTATGTATATCATTATAGGAATATTACTCAGAATAATTCTGTCTATTTCTCATACTTGTTGTGTTACGCAGAGTATTTCAGTATAATCGCTCTATGTAGGTGGTTGCTTAGAAAGATTCTATATAAAGAAATTTTTGATGGCTGAATTTTATCCAATTAGGCAAATTTGTTTGTTAAAGGAGTCGATGATGGAGATGCAATCTGTTAACTCAAGTGCAATTAGTGAAGTTGGTTATGATGAGTCAACTCAACAGATGAAAATTAGATTTAAACAAGGTAGAGCTTATGATTTTTGCCGAGTTCCGAAACATATATTCCAAGGGCTATTGGCTGCTAACTCAAAAGGAGTTTATTACAATGATTATATAAGAGATAGATATCAATGCTAACAAACTGAACTTGCAGATATTGGCGTTAAAACAATACAAAATAAATATAGGGGAGTATTTTGAGAATAAAGCGTCTGCGAGTGGATGGTTTTAGATCGCTAGTTGATTTTGATATAACTTTCGATGATGATCTGACCATAATCGTTGGAGAAAATGATAGTGGGAAAACATCGTTAATTGACTGTCTCAAGGTTGTTACTCAAGGGCGTTCAGTGACCTCGGATGACCTTACTTATGGGAAAGATCAACTTTCGATTTCTGTAGATATAGAGAATTTTGTTTTTCGTCGGATTTATAGGCGTAAGAACAATAGTGTAAGTGAGGTATCGTTTGATGCATTGCCCACAGAAGCTTTCCTCGCTGATATTCAGCAACGTTTAGGTGATCATCAACTTGATGTTGCTGACCAACAGAATCAAGGCTATATACGTGAAATGGCTTCTATCTTTGGATTGCAAGTCAGATCAAATTCAAATTCTGAGACTTTGCGAAAAGGGATTTTGCAAAAGATTGAAAATCGTGCCGAAGAGCTTGTTATCGAAAAAACGACATTTCCTCGCTTCAATAATATTCAATTGGATGGCCGTCAATTTGAAAATATTTCTGATTTCTTTAAAGAGGTATTTCTAAAAGAGAAGCAAAATAGTATCTGGCAGGAGCGTATTGATGAAAATACTACAATTGAAGATTTTGTGAAAAATCGGATACACGGATACTCAATTGAAATATCAAAGCAGCTTGATAAATTAGGAATACTTGATAAAATGCGCATATTCCTTAGAGACTTGACTGACGTAAAAATTGAGCTTGTATGTCAACCTCGAAATTTGAATATAGATGCAAAAGTAATATTTCTTGAAAATGGTAATGAAATTAATATTGACAACAAAGGTGATGGCACAAAGCGACGGATAACGATGGCTCTTCTTGAGTTCAAAAAAGAGCAATCACTAGTTCCTGGTGATGACAATACTGTTTACCTACTCGATGAGCCAGATACACATTTACATGTCAAAGCTCAAATAGATCTTGTAAATACTGTTGAAACATTAGCTTCATCTGGCAACCAAGTTATTCTGACCACTCATTCCCCATTTATCATGAATTCTGTGAAGCCAAGTCAGGTTAGATTGCTTAATAGATATAAGGGCAACACATCTATTAAATCCTTAAAAGAAGATCCTTCTGCAATAACAAAACAACTTAGATCATTGGGGGTTGAAAATACTCATTTGTTCTTTTCTCGTCAAATAGTATTGGTTGAAGGTGAGACTGAAGAAAACTTTATTCCATCACACTATTTATCACGTACTCAACACACACTTTCTTCAGGTCTTATAAAGGTTATAAATGCTCAAGGAATACAGAATATTCCAGGATTTGCAAAGGCAATACTTGAACTTCATGACCCAGAGAAAATTTACGTTTTGTACGACAATGATGCTTCACAAGAACTTGTAGAACTTATTAATCGTCTTAATCTTCCGGAATGCCAAAGGTTTCAAATTGGCTACAGTGAGTTTGAAGATGCCTTTGATGCTGCAGTTCTACATCGATGTTGGGTAGAGTATCATAAGGAATGTGATCGGGAACCTCCACTTGGTTGGTGTGTTGAGGCAATTGAGAATCTTAAAAGTAACTGCACTAGCAGTGGAGATAAATTTTCCAAAGTTCTTAAAACTCTCAATAGTAATGGCAAAAAAATGACTAAGCCTCTGTTTGGGCAAGCTCTCGGAACTCATATTAAACCTGAAGAGCTTCCTGAAATAATAGAAAAGCTTTTTGCTCATTTATGTTGAGATATAACAATTTTAGGTAATGCTCCAGATCTGTGGACAAGATCCCTGCAAAGCAAACAACACAACTTTCCCGAAAACTTGATTTGCAGATTTGGGATACTACCACAAAGCGGTAGCATCTTGGTAAAGCGAAGCAGTCCATTGATAAGGCAACATTGCTCCGAATTATCCAAGAGGAACTGCGTGCGGCAAAATAGGAGGAATCATTGTCAGAGCCTTATCAACCTTTACCTGCAAGATTGTATGCGATCGTAGAAAAAATTATCTCTAGAGTGGATACAAGTTGAGAGATTTCCGCAAGCAGATTTTCTCCTGTTTTGCGATCGCCCGTAATGAAGCAAAAAGCGATCGCTCGCTATCATTAGAGCTATTGCCACTCTTGCTGGTTAAATCTAAAGGTCAGGCTATACTGAAAACAGCCCATAGCCTTTAGAGGACAATACTCCAAGAACTCGAAGCCGTATTTGATGGAACCGCTCTTTAGCCAGAAGTGCCCCTAAACTTAGCCAAGGAAAAAGGAGATACTATATGCAAGACTCATGCCATATTTCTCTACTATCTAATGGACAAGATCAAGTCCTAACTATCCCCCGTGAATTTTCAATACCGGGTACAGAGGTTTTGTTACGCAAAGAAGGCAATCGATTGATCGTTGAGCCCATTTCTCCCGGTTCTCCCCTTTCCCTGCTGACCAGGTTGCAAGATATTACAGATAATTTTCCTGACATGGATGAAGGACTACTAACCCTTGATGACATCACACTTTAGTTCTATCCCATGACTTATCAATACCTGCTCGATACCAACATCCTGTCAGATTTGGTCAGACATCCCCAGGGTGTGATTTTCCAGCGTATTGCTTCCGTCGGAGAAGACAGCGTTTGCACCAGCATTATCGTAGCGTGTGAATTGCGTTTTGGAGCAGTTAAAAGCGGTTCCTCCCGCCTTGTTCAGCAACTAGAGCAAATCCTCGCAGTCTTGCCAGTTCTATCTTTGGACCCACCAGTGGATAGGCACTATGGCGCAATTCGTACCCACCTAGAGCAACTAGGTACCCCGATTGGTCCGAACGATTTACTGATTGCTGCTCATGCCTTGGCGCTTGATCTGACTCTTGTCACAGCAAATACCCGTGAATTTGAGCGCGTGCCTGCCTTGCGTTTAGACAATTGGTTGCGTCTATAGAATGCTCTGGTGTGAGAAAGTCGAGGAGGAACTTCGCGCGGCGAAATAGTTGAGAAATTATTTTCTCTCAAGCGGATGTCCTTCTGTTTTATGATCGCCCGTAATGAAGCGATCGCCTACAATATTTTCCCTGTTGTAATTTTGGTATAACTAAATTAAGACTGCGAAGTAATAAGCATTAAAGCTATGACCCTAGTATCAAAAGGAAAAGCTCATATTATCCGCACAGATCGCGGACTGGCGATCGCAGGTACGCGCATCACCCTCTACGATGTCATGGACTATGCGATCGCTCAATACCCACCTAAGTTTATTCGGGGATTGTTTGAACTGACCGAGGAGCAACTTGACGCTGCCTTGGCATACATTGAAGCAAATCGTGCAGAAGTGGAAGCCGAATATCATCAAGTTCTTAGAGAAACCGATGAACTTCAGCAATATTACGCAGAACAAAATCGCGAACTATTTGCTAGAGCTGCCGCACACCCACCAAAACCTGGCACAGAAGCGGCTTGGGAAAAACTGCGATCTATTCGAGCAAAGCGCGAGTCGCAAACATGATTTTCCCGATCGATCATAATCTCAAAGGACATGCCTTGGTCTTCTTTGGCGCGATCGCTAGTCAAGGGTGGCTTGATATCCTTCCAATTCGGTTTGTCACGTTTGCAGAAATCGAGTTGTCTATCGATAGTAATGACAGGGTAGTTTGGCGAGTAGCTCAGAAAAATCAGATGATTTTACTTACTGCCAACCGCAGTATGAAAGGGAAAGATTCATTAGAACAAGTCATGCGCGAAGAAAGCACCCCAACTTCGTTGCCCGTGATTACAGTTAGTAATTCCGAGCGCCTACTAAATGACTCAGAATATCGAGGACGATGTATTGAAAGTCTAATCGAAATTGTACTTGACATTGATAGTTATCTGGGTGCAAGGCGAATTTTTATCCCGTGATAACGTTCGACTTGTTTCAGCCCGTCCTGCCACTCGTTCAGAGAGACAAAGGTATGAAAGCACTCAAAGTTATGGCAACCATTAACGAACAGGGACAATTGACCCTGGATAACCCCATCAAGACATTCAAAAATTGTCATGTTGAAGTAATTGTGCTTATTCCAGAAGAATCGGAAATCGATGAAGAGAATCAATCTAAGACAGCAATTCTAGAAGACTTTCGGCAAGCTTGGCACGAAGCTATGACTGGACAAACAATCCCAGTTTCCCAACTGTAGGAAGGGATTAACAATTATCACAGAAAGATATGCCATCAATGTCTATATGTATGAGCGTATATACTTGTATAAGTTAACTCCATCATGG
>JANMRU010000205.1:0-1186 GCA_031388585.1 Pseudanabaena sp. SOY_30_concoct_251
CAGCACAATCCTTGACACCCAAGGGTTTGGTGCTGATATTGATTCCTACATCAATAGTGACGAATACCAAAACACATTTGGGGAGAACATCGTGCCCTACATTCGCGGTTACAAAACCGAAGCATGTCAGAGCATGGTGCAGTTTACTCACACCTTCCAATTGGTGCGTGGAGCTTCCAGCAGCAGCTTGAAGGGAGATCTAGCAGGCAAGAGCCCCAAGCTCAATTCCCTCACGATCAACCGCACAGCTACGCCTGTAATTTCGCCAGCCAGCGCCGGGGCAGCCTTCCGCACCCCAGCATTAGGTTCGCGATCGCGTCATGGTGTTGATGCCAGCTCCGGCGGTAAGGTTTATCGCATTGAAGTGACCAGCTACCGTGCTAAATCCTTCAATAACATTTCTCAGTTCCGCCGCGCTAATCAGGTTTTCTTGGTACCTTTCGATCAACTCTCGCAAGAGTACCAACGCATTCACAAGCAAGGCGGCGTAATCGCAAGTATTACGGCTGTCTAGAGATTAGAACGCTTGAATATGCCTAGTAATTGGTGATTTTTATTGCCAATTGCTAGCTCATAAATATACGAACTTACATTAAACAATTGAAACATTTTTAGGAGATTGGTTTCAATGGCATCCCCTACGACTCTTGAACTTTGGCCCGTTAGTGGTTCAGAAGAAACCCAAACTGTGATTCGTGCAGTTTACAAACAGGTATTAGGCAATCCTCATGTGATGGACAGCGAGCGTTTGGTGACGGCAGAGTCGCAGTTGTGCGACGGCTCGATCAGCGTGCGTGAATTTGTCCGCGCTGTGGCTAAGTCTGGTTTCTACAGCAGCCGCTACTTTGAGTCCTGCGCTCCCTATCGCTTTGTAGAGCTAAATTTCTTGCACCTACTCGGTCGGGCCCCCCAGGATCAAAAAGAAGTATCCGCACACATCGTGCGCTGCGTGGCTGAAGGCTATGACGCTGAGATTGATTCCTACATCGATAGTGAAGAATATCAGGCTGCCTTTGGCGAAAACATCGTGCCTTACTATCGCGGCAGAATGAGCGCGGCGAATCCCAAGCAAGTCGGTTACAACCGTATGTTTGCGATCGATCGCGGCCCTGCACAGATTGATAGCTCAGTGAAATCATCACAACTCGTTTATGCAGTTGCGACCAACTCTACCAATGCGATCAAA
>JANMRU010000230.1:0-14843 GCA_031388585.1 Pseudanabaena sp. SOY_30_concoct_251
AATTCTGGCACTAGGGAAATCCAATCATACTCATCTAATTTTTGTCGAAGAGAATCCCACAGCTCTCAACGTCCCACCTGAATCATTGGGATTGCATGGGATACGGGTTAGAAGTTATTTAGAAGCGATTGGAGTTTTGGCGGCCATAAAAACAGGAGTAAATCCTAAAAGCTTGGTGATAGGAAATTTCGACCGCAACGAAGCAAATTTAATCGGTTAGCGTAATCGTGCTGTCGATCCAACAGTTAGCCGATAAGTACCTCGATCTTGAGGTCTGAGCGAATTGACGACAACCTTATATGTGCCGCTCTTGGGCAGCCTATACTCCAGCAGCGCATTGCGATCGCCTACAGTATTTTCATTAGTAGCTAAAACGCGATCGTCGGAATCTAGCAAATAAATGACTGGGAAAAAATTAGAACTACTCGCTCTGATCGACACAAGACGATCTTGTTCGCCCTGGAATTCAGATATATTAAAGGGGCTATTGTCTTGATTTAGCCTTGAACTGCGACTGTCAAGTTCTTCAATGCGATCGAGGCTGTAGGAGTCGGGATCTCTTTCAACAATAACGCTATAACGCCCGGTCTCTTTGGGATCGCCATTACTCGCCAGAAGGGTATACAAGCCATCCACGGGTAACTTGACATTCACCTGTGCCACCCTTTGTCGAACAGCGTTGTCGTCTGAGGCAATTATCTGGCGATCTGGTCCCAGCAATACCAGGTAAGGACTTAGTTGCCAGTCCCCAGGCTTGCCGCCAATCAATTTAGCGATCAGGGGCTGGTTGGTATTGCCCTGAAATTGGTAGATATGAACTGGTCTGCCATTGCTATTGCGAAAGCTATTGTCACTAATGACGCAGTGAACGAGTTCTCCTAAACTAATGCGGCGAATAGCGGTAATATGCCCCTGCTCATTGCAGCCAACCACGTCTTTATATAGAAGTTGACGAGGGCGGGAGTCAATCAGACGAGGCTGCGCTGGTGGAGTGTATTGTGGAGTATTGACGTAGCCTTGATTTCCACCTGAACGGCTTGAAGGTTGGACGGGTGCAGGTTCGGGGATACGGTTGATTGGAACCTGCACGGGAGCAGGAGGTCTGGGGGCGGGTACTTTTGGTTTAGGTAATTCAGCGGGAACAGCACTTGCTGAAGAAGCGTAAAGCATAACTAAAAAGCATTGCACCGAAAAAGTCGCCAAGCCAATCGGTAAAGCCAGTCTAAACCTACGGATATCTCTAATCATGTTGTTACCCCAAGCCTTAATTTGATTTAAATTTCATCTGCGCAAATCCAGTAAGCAATCTAGTCAGTACTGGTAAGTTAGCTGAGATCTTGCACCAGGTTCAATAAGCCAAGCGCGAATGAATTCGCAGCTACACAGACAAAGTCTGCCTTCGCAGACTCAGAGCTGCTTTACGGGCAACCAGCGCAGGCTGGTTTAGTTTGTATAGACGCGGTTTTAACCGCCAGTTGAGATTGGTGCAAGATCTGACGTTAGCGGTATTCAATGACGATATTAGCCATTCATTTTCTCCCCAATTTTAAATATTTGGTAGTACCAAAAATATAATGTAGGACTTACGCAGTCAAATCCACGAAAAATGAATGGAAGGGAGTTTGAGGGCTAAGCCCTCAATTGGGGCAACGCCCCAAACCCCTTAAAATTCGGGTTTTATCATTCACGGTGCGTAAGTCCTATATTGATTTCTTTGCAAGAATATGACCTGCCGCGTGAGGCACTTTCTTGCTTCTTTGGGTACGATGTAGTTAGTAATTGCCAAAGTTTAAAAACCTCTGCTAAAGAGGCTTGAAGCCATGCCAAACAGTTTTCGTTGGCAATATGCCAAAATCGCTATTATCAACTTTTGTGGAATGTATTACTAATGGTGATAGTTGGCAAAATACTTCGCAATCGCTACAAAATCGATCGGCAGATAGGCACTGGTGGCTTTGGTGTCACCTATCTGGCTGAAGATGCCGATCTGCCAGGTAATCCTCAATGTGTCGTTAAGCACTTTAAACCGAGGACGACCGATCGTTCTGCCTTGGCGATCGCCAAAAGTTTATTTGATAAAGAAGCAGCAGTTCTATACAAGCTCGGTCAGCTACATAATCAAATTCCGCAACTATTTGCCCATTTTGAGGAAAATGGCGAGTTTTACCTGGTACAGGAATTTGTTGATGGGCATACGCTCTCCTCAGAAATTTATCGAAAAAACCCACTGAGCGAGTCAGAAGTAGCTTATCTACTATTAGATATCTTGGAAGTGCTAGCGGTGGTTCACGAACATGGTGTGATCCATCGCGATATCAAACCTCCTAATCTTATGCGTCGTCATCGGGATGGCAAGGTCGTCCTGATTGATTTTGGGGCGGTTAAGGAGATTAGTACTTTAACTATCGATGAGCAAGGGCAAACAAGTGTAACGGTTGCGATCGGTTCCTCTGGCTATATGCCCGATGAGCAAGCTAATGGTAAGCCTAAGCTATGTAGTGATGTCTATGCTCTTGGGATGCTCGGTATTCAAGCTTTGACGGGAGTGTCACCAAGCCAGCTACCAGAAGATGCCAACACAGGGGAAATTATTTGGCGCGATCGGGTCCAGGTCAGCAATAGTTTGGCAGAGATTTTAAATACAATGGTGAAGCCACACTTTAGTCAGCGATATCGCTCGGCGGCTGAGGTGCTGCAAGTATTACGGATGTTTGTGGAAGAGGTTCTAGTGCCAAGTCTAACTGCTGGAGTTCTATCCACATCTCATCTACGCTCACAAGTTTCTGGGGGGGAAGATAGCACTGCGATCGAAGCGCCAATTCCTGACCTCCCTACGATCGTGGATTTACCCAATTCTGATGATTCGATTACTCAAGTGGAAATGGAAGTACCAAGTTCTGCCAGTTCGGGTTCATCCTCTTCATCCTCTTCATCTTCAGTGAGCAATTATTCTGCTACAGCGATCGCATCTAGAACTAAGAGCTCTTACATTTCTATGATGACGAGCTTTAGAGCTATTATTAGCAAGCTATCCCCTCAGGTTGTAATTCTTGGGATGGGAGGAACGGGAATTGCGATCGCCGCAGTTTTGGTATGGCTGAATTTCTCTAGTTTTTCCAGCTTCAATCGTACTGGAGTAACCGCGCCTGAGTCCTTACCGCCAGCAACTACGAATCTTCCTAAGATCCAACCAATTCCTGCCCCCAAAAATGTAAAAGGGAAGATTTTTTTGCAGCCAGGGAATATTGAATATAACGGCGATCTAATCGATGGTAAACCTAGTGGCAAGGGGAAGATTAAGGCTAAGACTTACCAATGTGAGGGAGATTTCTTTGATGGAGAACTGAATGGGCGTGGGTTTTGCAACTATAATAACGGCGATCGCTACGAAGGTGAATTTCGTAAAAATAAATTTAATGGTAAGGGCATAATCAATTATGTGAATGGGAACCGCTATGAAGGTGAGTTCCGCAATGACAATTTGCATGGCAACGGCGTATTTGTGCAGAAAAATGGCGATCGTGTGCAGGGCATTTGGAAGGATGGACAACTGGTGGAACGTAAAAGCAAATAGTGCTGCACTATCAGAACTATCAGACTTGACGTAATTTAGAGGCAAGCTAGTATTCATGTAATTTTGCTTACAATGGGGTAAGTACAATATGATTGCTCCTCTCTATAAATTCTCCCACCATGATTGCTACTTCAGTTACTTCCCCAAATTCGGCTAAGTTTCAGATCAGGTCGGAAATCCTCGCATTGCAGTCTAACCTGGTGCAATGGCGGAGAGAACTACACCGCTGGCCTGAGTTAGGATTTCAAGAAAAACGGACTGCGGCATTTGTCCACCAAAAGCTGAGTGAATGGGAAATTCCGCATCAAACTGGTGTCGCGCAGACAGGCATTGTGGCTACTATTACTAGCACCAAATCTGCGCATGGGCCTGCGATCGCAATCCGTGCTGATATGGATGCACTGCCGATTCAAGAAGAAAATATTATTGACTATCGTTCTCAAATTGATGGTTTGATGCACGCTTGCGGTCATGACGGACACACGGCGATCGCCCTGGGCACGGCATATTTCCTCTCCCAACATCGCGATCGCTTTACAGGGACGGTGAAAATCATTTTCCAACCGGCAGAAGAAGGCCCTGGCGGCGCTAAACCCATGATCGCGGCGGGAGTGCTAGAAAATCCCCATGTTGATGCAATTATTGGCCTACATCTGTGGAATAACCTGCCAATTGGTACTGTGGGTGTACGCAGTGGTGCGCTGATGGCAGCAGTAGAGAGCTTTAACTGCACAATTTTGGGTAAAGGCGGACATGGGGCCATGCCTCATCAGACGGTTGATTCTGTTTTAGTCGCAGCTCAAGTAGTTAATGCTCTACAGACAATTGTGGCGCGGAATGTCGATCCGATCGATTCGGCTGTTGTGACAGTGGGTGAGTTACATGCAGGGACTAAGCGAAATATAATTGCGGATAAAGCCCGGCTCAGCGGTACTGTACGCTATTTTAATCCAGCCCTCGCTAAACTGATTCCCCAGCGCTTAGAGCAAGTAATTGCAGGGGTTTGCCAGAGTCATGGTGCAAGTTATGAATTAGACTATCAGCGTTTTTATCCGCCTGTAATTAATGATGAAGCGATCGCCGAGCTTGTGCGCTCTGTGGCTGTAAATGTAGTGGAGACAGCAGCAGGCGTTGTGCCAGACTGTCAGACTATGGGTGGTGAAGATATGTCTTTCTTCTTACAGGAAGTTCCAGGTTGCTACTTTTTTGTCGGCGCAGCTAACCCAGATAAAGATTTGGCATACCCACACCATCACCCACGCTTTGATTTTGATGAAACCGCCCTAGGCACTGGTGTTGAAATCTTTGTGCGTTGCGTCGAAAAGTTTTGCGAATAAGAGTATTAATTGCACTGCATCGCCGCAGCTTCTGATATTCCAGGAATTTCGGTATACTTGCCAGCTATATTCTGAGCGATCGCATAGATGCAGGCCGCAACTATGCCAAGAAAAACTGTATTGCCTAAAACTTCAAGCACGAGCCCAACTGAAGCTATATTGCCGATAATCACGGCTAAAAGTTTGATGCTCAACTGCGTTAGAAATATGATGATTTCTAGCAGTATGGCTTGCATGATGTTAAAGCGGACAAAATGATTGATGCGAGCGTCTTTAGTTACCAATAGATATAGCCCGATCAAAATCACAAACTCGCCATTTAAGCCCAGTATGGGAACTACGGGAAACATCAAGATATTGCTATATAACCAGAAGAATGGGAAAAAAATGTATTGTAACGGTAAAAACATCTGCAAAAGTTTTGCCCCAAATATAACCACCGCCGACAGCGGTAGAAGATAAGGTAACGAAGCATAAAAGCGATCGCGCGGTTCAATATTAGTGATTTGGGGCATATCAATTTTTACCAATTAATAAGAAATTCAACGAAGAAGTGAGGATAGAACGCGCGAAGCGTGGCACATCCTCACCAAAAATCATACTGGACTAGGCCGCAATTTCAGCCATTGGACTCTTGACCATTACGCGATCGATTAATCCATAATTCTGGGCTTCTGCGGCAGCCATAAAGAAGTCGCGCTCAGTATCTTGAGCAATTCGATCGATGGGCTGACCAGTATGGAATGCTAGTAGCTCATTAATACGACTCTTGTGATAAAGAATTTCTTTGGCTTGAATTTCAATATCAGTAGCTTGTCCTTGAGCGCCACCAAGCGGCTGGTGAATCATAATTCTGGCGTGGGGCAAGGATATGCGCTTGCCTGTGGTCCCGCCTGCTAGCAAAAATGCCCCCATACTGGCTGCCAGTCCTACACAAATTGTGGAGACATCAGGCCCAATATGCTGAATGGTATCGTAAATTGCCATACCAGCGGTCACGGAGCCGCCAGGAGAGTTGATATACACAAAGATATCTTTTTCAGGATCTTCTGCTTCGAGGAACAGTAATTGAGCAACTACCACATTTGAAATAGTGTCATCAATAGGCTGACCCAAGAAAATGATCCGCTCTCGGAGCAGACGAGAGAAAATGTCGAAGGCGCGCTCGCCACGACCAGACTGTTCAATCACGGTTGGGATCATAGACCTTTCATCTTTACTTCAAGTACTTAATATTTTACTGCGCTACAGTGGCATGTGTGTTGCATCCCATGTCAGAATTAGACTTGGAGAGTATAGCAATATGCCACGTTTTCAGAGTTGGTTGTTTAACTCAATCGATCGCTCTTTACCCGTACAGTTAGGACGGCAGGCTAGATTGGCCTGTCAGCGAATAGTTACTCGGATCGCCAAGCCAGAATTTGCGCTTCTACCAGCAGCCTGGGAGCAGTTTAGCAAGCAAGTAACGAGGGTTGTGCTCTACCCAGTTTATTTAATCGCGATCGCCGCCAAACGTAGCTATCCCCGATTAAGTGCAGATCCAAAAGCCAAAGCACCTTTGCTACTACGGCCATTTCAACAAATAATCGTCTGGTCAGAACATAGCGAGATATTTGCTGATGCTCGCTCTAGAAGTCTGGTACCCTCCGCAACTGAATATGCCCCAGGTGGGTCGAATTCTATGAATTCCATGAATTCTATCTCGCTTGGCAAGGCTTTCCCACAGGCAATTCAAAGCGATCGTAGGCATCCAGGAAAAAGCGACCAGATCGACCAGATTGACCAAAGTGCTTCTAAAATTGCTTCAAACCAATCCGAACATAAGCTTGAACGCATTCGCCAACTGATTAAGGCGGCGATCGCCTATTTCTTTGGCAAAAAGCCTAGGGTACCACCATTAGAAACGATGGAAGTGGGATCGCAACCTTGGCTTAGCATGGATGATTTGTTTGACGATGATAGTTGCCATTGGCCGGCAATTATTCAACACAAGCTAGAGCAACAGGACATATCAGCTTGGGGATCTCCCAAACTTGGAGGTATTAACGCTGCTCAGGCTAGAGCCATAAATGCAGCTCCAAATCGCACTTTAGTGAGAAACTCCGCTAGCGCCATAATCCCAACTACATCATCCAATTCTAATTCTAGTGGACTCGCACACAAATCTGGTCATAGTAGCAGCGAGATAATTTCCGATCTCAGTTACTGGCTAGAAGACAGTTTTGATATTGAACTCGAAGAACCATTGCGACCTTTACAGGCATGGATTGAGACTCAGGCAACTTTTCTTGGTTATGTTTACAGTCCAATTATGGAATTTGTCCATTGCCTAGATCGCTTAATGGCAAAGTTTGAGCTATGGATAGTCCAGTTATGGCAAAAAATAATGGATAAGCTACGCGGAGATATCTAAGATTTCTCAATAGATTTCTCAATGTTATAGCTATCGCCAATTAGGTGGTTGATGAGGTGGAGGGGTAGAACCCCTCCGTCTGGGCATTGCGCTCACACCCCCAATTAAAATCCGTCAATACGATCTAGGCGCTGGCTATAGCTTTAGTGGTTTGCATGTTCGTAGAGAATTTGTTCGGATACGATACCGCGATCGCTAGATACCCAAACCAGCAATATCTGCGAAACAATTCCAGCTTGCATAGATACTAATGAGAAGTTTCGCGCGCTTCCCGATGCTGTTGCGATAATACGAGGCACTTTTGCGGCATTGAGATAGATTGTACCTGTGGGGCAAACAAAAACTGGCTTACGCAATTCAATCGAGTTATGGATACGGTGATGCATATGTCCAAAGGCGACAAGAGGAATCTGCTTAGGTAAAAGCCGAGATTTAGCGATCGCATCTGCTAAATCTGGATCGCCATAATCTCCTCCGATGGGATGCCAATCTTTGCCACAGGGATCGGTAGCGCGATCGCCTAGCCCCAAGGGGCCGTTATGCCCTAAGAAAATAATTGTATTGCTAGATGCACTGGCAGCAGATTTGGTAATGCGTTCAGTAGATTCGGTGAAATTCTCTATACCATAGCGATCGCGATAAAACTGGGCGTTCTTCCATTCCGAAGATCCCCAACTAAAAGGACGACCTCCGACCACTGATAAATTTAGAGTGGGGAAATCAAGATAACCGTAGCCAATATAGGCATGACCGAGTAAATCGAGTTGTTGTTGAACGCGATCTTCGCGATCGTGATTGTAAGGGCTTTTGCGTCTACCCCATTCCGAAGCGCTATACCAGGCGTCATGATTACCTAAAATTACCGCCTTCGGCAGATCGAGCATGGCCACCGCACGGACGACATCGACAGCTTCATTGCCAAAATCACCAACAAATAAAACTAAGTCAACATTTAATTTCAGTAAGGCAAGGTTATCTTCGGCTTCCCATTGATCGTGGATGTCACCTACTACGGCGATTTTGATCGTGCGATCATTCGTTTGCATAGCATAGGTCAGGCAATACGTTACCATTTTGCTTTACTTTTGTGCCTTTGTGACAAACAGCGCCAAGATTTACATCGGCGATCGCGCCAAGCTATTCGTTGTTCAAATCTAATAAGTTAGGAAGTAGAGAAAAATAGTCTTGCTAGACTGCTCAGAGATTCAGATACCCTTTCTATGAGTGCAATTCTAGATATTTGTTTTGATAATTATTTAAAGTCACTTGTCAATTACTGGAACAGTTAAAAAGTGCCGAGAGTTAAAAGTATTACAGCAAATCGCAACCAAACCCACCATCGATAAATCATTAAAACCCATGCGGGGGCTGCGCCCCTGCGACCAGCTTTTTGTGGCGGATTTGATCGAAAACTGCTGTAAGACTTACGCATTCAAATTTCCCAAAACCCATTTAAAGGGAGTTTGAGGGCTTCGCCCTCAATTTGGGGCAACGCCCCAAACCCCTTAAGATCCAGTTTTTCTCTTTTATGATGCGTAAGTCCTGAGTATAAAAGAGGTGACGATCTAGGTGAATTAGGTGAATTAGCATATTCAAATAAAATAATGGCAGGATAATAAACATAACTTAATCAAAAAGTTTAATAATCACCTGAAAATTCTATGACTCGTGACCTGCGCTCATTCATCAAATTGCTCGAAACACGTAACCAACTACGTCGCGTTACTGCACTAGTCGATCCCGATCTAGAGATCGCAGAAATTAGTAACCGTCTTCTGCAGTCTGGGGGACCAGCTCTGATATTTGAAAACGTCAAAGGTTCAACGGTTCCTGTCGTCGTCAACCTGCTTGGCACCGTAGAACGAGTAACTTGGGCGATGGGGATGGAAAGCCCTCAAGAGTTAGAGATATTAGGCGAGAAATTGGGGAAATTGCAAAGCCCCAAGCCTCCCAAAAAACTTTCACAAGCAGTGGATTTCGGTAAGATTTTATTTGACGTAGTGAAGTCACGTCCCCAGAAAGTGCTGTTTGGCGGGGCACCATGTCAAGAGGTGGTATTACAAGATCGTGATGTAGATCTAGACATTATCCCCATGATTCGTCCCTGGGTTAAGGATGCTGGCAAGGTTATTACATTGGGCTTAGTGATTACTAAAGATCCTGAAAATGGTATTCCCAATATCAGCGTCTATCGCTTACAGCAACAATCCCAAAATACGATGACGGTGCATTGGCTATCCGTGCGTGGTGCAGCAAGGCACTTACGCAAGGCTAAGGAAATGGGCAAAAAACTAGAAATTGCGATCGCCCTTGGAGTCGATCCGCTATTGATCATGGCAGCTGCAACCCCAATTCCCATCGATCTCTCGGAGTGGATTTTTGCGGGGTTATACGGCGGCGAAGGTGTGCAATTAGTGAAATGCAAGACCTTAGATTTAGAAGTGCCCGCTCAAGCTGAGTTTATTCTTGAAGGGACGATCTCACCTGGAGAAGTGATGCCCGACGGCCCATTTGGCGACCATATGGGTTACTACGGTGGCGTGGAAGATTCTCCTTTAATTCGCTTTCATACAATTACGCATCGCCACAATCCGATCTATCTCACTACATTTAGCGGTAGACCTCCGAAAGAAGAAGCGATGATGGCGATCGCACTCAATCGCATTTACACGCCTATTTTGCGGCAGCAGGTAACGGAAATTACTGACTTCTTTCTGCCGATGGAAGCACTCAGCTACAAAGCTGCGATTATCTCAATCAAAAAGTCATACCCAGGCCAAGCCCGTCGTTCTGCCCTAGCATTCTGGAGTGCGTTACCGCAGTTCACCTACACCAAATTCGTGATCGTGGTAGACGAATCCATCAACATTCGCGATCCGCGTCAAGTGGTGTGGGCAATTAGCTCTAAGGTAGATCCAGTACGTGATGTCTTTATCCTTCCCAATACTCCTTTTGATACGCTTGACTTCGCTAGTGAAAAAATTGGCTTAGGCGGTCGTATGGGAATAGATGCTACCACCAAAGTTTATCCCGAAGCAGATCATGAATGGGGTGAAGCATTAGAGAGCGATCCTGATATTGCTGCAATCTGCGATCGGCGTTGGGTAGAGTATGGTTTAGCCGATCTCAAACTAGATGGAGTAGATGCCAATCTATTTGGTTATGAGATGAGATAGATATTGCTTAGTCTAGTTCAGCAGACTTTAGGTTTGAGCCAAGAATTTGAGCGCTTGGATAGCGCCGTTGCTGCTATTGTAAACAGAATATGATTCTTCGCGAGGACAAAGGGCACTTGCAAAACCAAAGTTTGAGATATACACTCGCAACTTGCCTAGCACTTATAACTCTAGGTGCTAGCGCTTTAATTGAAACTGGAATTGCCGCATCCAAACTGCCCCGTGCTCCAGTTAAAGTCATACCAATCACACGCGGCCCCAAGAAAATTTCTCAGGCGCGATCGCAGGTTTTAGTAAAGCTAGCGCCAACAGATATTGCCACGCTTAATGCTTTGCCTAGCGACGATCTTTTAGCAAGCGATCGCCCTAAACTTCTGGCAGCGATCGACCATAGCCTCATATATATAAATACACCAGCAGCTAGCAAACGCTATCCAGTTGCCGGAATTAGCCGCGATCGCATCGAGCGCAGTCTGGTGCGGTTCAGACAACTCGTAAAAGCGTCACCAAATGCCAAAGCGCTCAAAGAAGCAGTCGTGCGAGAATTTGATTTTTATAAATCTGTGGGACTAGATCGTCAAGGCACTGTCCATTTCACGGGCTATTATGAAGCGGTTTATGAAGCTAGCCGCACCCGTACCGATAAGTTTAAATATCCTCTCTATGCTCTGCCTGATGATTTTCAAAGCTGGTCAAGACCTCACCCTGGCCGCAAGCAACTGGAAACTGGCAAGAGATTACAAGGGTTGGAATTAGCCTGGTTGAGCGATCGGATGCAAGCATTTTTGGTGCACGTGCAAGGGTCAGCACGGTTGATATTACCCGATAAAACTGTGATGACTGTCGGCTTTGCGTCTAAAACCGATCGCCCGTATTCTTCGGTTGGGGCGCATTTAGTCCGCGATGGCAAAATGAAACTAGAAGACGTGACCCTGCAATCACTGATGGCATACTTCCAGAAATATCCCAATCAGTTGGAAGGATATCTCCACCGCAACGAAAGCTTTGTGTTTTTTCGAGCAACTCAGGGAGCACCAGCTACAGGCAGTATTGGAGTCCCCGTTACAGCAGAGCGTTCGATCGCGACCGATAAATCCATCATGCCACCAGGAGCGATCGCCCTGATTCATACATCCCTCCCGATTGCCAAAAATAAATCTAGCCAGTTGGAGTTTCAGCCCATCGGTAGATTCGTGCTAGATCAAGATACTGGCGGTGCGATTAAAGGTGCAGGAAGAGTTGATGTGTTTATGGGTACAGGAACTGTCGCCAAAAATCGTGCTGGCTTGATGAGTAATGATGGCAAGTTGTATTACCTCGTCCTGAAATGAGTTGAGCAATTACCCCCCTAGTTATTCGCCTTTTTGCTTCACGTAGAAGGTAAACTGATCTAGCTGCCAACTAGCATCATTCGTACTATCATGCCCGATCGTCCACTAGATACTCAATCCATCACCGCTGCCGTCGCTAATCTTTACGATACTTACCCCTTCCCGCCCGATCCGATTATAGATGAAGCGCCTCCAGGATATAACTGGCGCTGGAGTTGGCCCGCTGCCTACGGTTTTTGCACAGGTGGACTTTTGCCCGCGAACCGATCGCCGCGCATCCTCGACGCTGGTTGCGGTAGTGGTGTCAGTACCGAGTATTTAGCCCACCTGAATCCTAAGGCAAATATTGTGGCGGTTGATATTAGTGCTGGCACATTGGCCGTAGCGCAGCAAAGAATTCGCCACAGTTGCCCACCAGGAGACAGAAGCATTGAATTCCACCATCTAAGCCTTTACGACCTCGACCAAATTGAAGGCGAATTTGACGCGATTAACTGCGTCGGCGTGCTGCATCATATGCCCGACCCTATCAAGGGCATAAAAGCATTAGCTAGCAAGCTAGCAACTGGGGGCATTTTGCATATTTTTGTCTACGCGGTGATTGGACGCTGGGAGATTAGTCTGATGCAAGAAGCGATCGCCATCCTGCAAAACCAACAAACTCAAACCCAATCACAGTCATCAGATCTCAAGCAAGGTGTGAAACTAGGGCGAGATATTTTTGCCACATTACCCGACTCCAATCGTCTCGTGCAACGAGAAAAGACCCGCTGGCAATTGGAGAACAACCGCGATGAGTGCTTTGCGGACATGTATCTGCATCCCCAGGAAGTCGATTACACAATTGATTCTCTATTTGAGTTGATTGATGCTGCGGGTCTGGAGTTTGTGGGGTTCTCCAATCCTCAAACCTGGCAACCCGAGAGGCTATTGGGCAATAACCCAGAATTATTAGCTCTAGCCCAAGCTTTGCCAGCGCGACAGCAATATCGATTGATCGAACTACTTGATACAGATATTGCTCATTATGAATTTTTTCTCTGCCGTCCGCCTTTACCCAAGCCAGATTGGAGCATAGATCGTAATATCCTCAGCGTCATTCCCGAACGTCAACCTTGCCTGAATGGATGGGAAGGTGGAAGTTTATTCGATCCTGATTACCAGGTAGTCAAGCTATCTGAACAGGAATTGCAGTTCATGCAAGCCTGCAATGGCGATCTAACGGTAGGGGAAATTTTGTCCGATCGCTTAGACATGAATTTAGATTTGGTGCGATCGCTCCTAAAGCGCAAGCTCATCTTACTGCCTGCAATTGCGGACTGATTCGCTAACTAACAACCAAAAATGCAGAAGTGTGACAGATCATATACTAAGATTTATATACTTAATTAAGTGCAACAATTCTTAAAAGTCTTGTTTTAAGCAAAATTGCTTAATGCCTAACCCCATTACCAGGTTGTGAAAAATCATCGTGAATACTGTCCGTACTGTCTCTGATACCAAGCGTGATTTCTATCATGTCTTTCCAAAGCCAATTAATTCTGCATATCGTCGCGCCATTGATGAACTATTAGTGGAGAGCCATCTGCTTTTAGTGAATCAAAACTTTGCCTACGATCCAATCTTTGCGCTTGGGTTATCGACAGCATTCGATAAGTTTACGGTTGGTTATCAACCAGAAGTAGACCGCCAATCGATTTTTGCAGCTTTGAGTCAGTCCTTGTTGCTAGATCGCGATCGCCTGCGCCAAGACGCCGCATATTTGAGCGAGATCGCCATGCGATCGCCCCAGGATATCAAGAACCTGCTCACCACGCTTGAGTCATCCGAGAATCTCGAGCCACTGATTGGGCAATTACGCGCGATCGCTGCAAATCCGAAGTTTAAGTACAGCCGTGTCTTTGCGATCGGTTTGTTTACTCTATTAGAGGCTGCTGACTCTGAAGCAACTGCGAATACTGAACAGCGCCAGGAACTACTGAAACAAGTTGAGAAAATATTGAATCTGGGAGAGGACAGACTGCTCAAAGATATCGATTTGTATCGCTCTACGCTAGATAAAGTAGAACAGTCTCGACAGATGATGGCAGATATGGTAGAGGCTGAGCGCAAAAAACGCGAAAAGCTAGCAGCAAAAGCAGAAGAACCAAAAGTAGAGAATCCAGAAGACTCATCAAACCCCGAGAACCAAGAAAGTACTTCAGCCTAGATTACCCAAATTAGTATCTTGGCACTTGGGGAAATATGCAGGATTCGAGCGATCTAGTTATAGTAATGACCACATTGCCAGATAAGGCCACGGCACTGCACTTGGCTCGTATTTTGGTGGATGAGCATCACGCTGCTTGCGTGCAGATTTTGCCTGGAATTACCTCGGTTTATTTTTGGCAAGGCGAACTTTGTACAGAGTCAGAACATCTGCTCATGATCAAAACCTTATTCAATAACTATGATGACCTGGAGGCGAGGTTGCGATCGCTCCATCCCTATACTGAACCCGAAATTGTTGCTATACCAGTATGTGCCGTTAGTCAGGGCTACCTCCGCTGGGCAATCAATTCTCTGCAAAATAGAAAATAGCGAGAGTGCAATCTATGGTTTAGGTTTAACGCCTAGGTCGTAGCTTTTGGCGTAATGATAGATCAGTGCCTCAGAACGTCCCTGTTTAGTTTTGGTATTGTAAGACTCAAGATAAGCATTAACTAGGTTAGGTTTCGCCCCATCAGAGTTAATGCTGGCTTCATAATCACCACTCTTCCAAGTAGATGGTTGACTATTAGGTCGATCTTGAGCCTTGAGTTGCGTTTGTTTTCCTGTTTTTTTGCTTTTTTGCAACCAATGTTTTGTCAAACCGCGATCGCCACCTTCTCGGCACACCATGACTAAAAAGTTATTGCTTTCGGCAAACTCAGTTAGCTGGGAATTCGCGGGACATTTAGCAAACAAGCGATCGCTGGGCAACTCTTTTAGTGGTTGACGGATAGTTAGTTGTTTGGTTTGAGGAAGAGGTGT
>JANMRU010000249.1:0-24868 GCA_031388585.1 Pseudanabaena sp. SOY_30_concoct_251
GATTCTGACAGCCGGACTCTTGTTAACTCCCCTGTTCGGGGTTTTTGTATTTGTGTTCCGTGGCGTGTTACCTGGCAATGTGGCTGGTGTAGCTCAGGATGCCGGCTTTTTCCGCAACTTGAGTGCCCACTTCTTTGGGGCAGGCATGTTTGAAGAGCTGTTTAAGGCATTGCCCATACTAGTTGCTTATTTTATCGGGTTACGGTTGCGATCGCCCTGGAGAGAAAGGATTGGAGTATGGGAACCACTAGATGGCATCTTATTGGGGGCAGCTTCTGCTGTCGGGTTTACCCTATTTGAGACGCTATTAGAATATGTACCGCGCATTGTAGGTACTGTTGCCAAAGATGCAGGGGAGGGAGCAGCGGCATTCGTTGGATTGCAACTCCTAATTCCTCGGATTTTGGGCTCAGTAGCTGGACATATGGCTTATAGTGGCTACTTTGGCTACTTTATTGGCCTTAGCATTCTTAAGCCCGCCAATCGCTGGATGATTTTGGCGATCGGCTATCTCACGGCTTCGGGGTTACACGGCTTCTGGAATGCCGCTAGTTCTGTTAGCGCTAACAGAAACACTGGGCTTGTTGTGTCAGCAATTGTAGGTATTTTATCTTATGCGTTTCTGGTCGCGGCGATTCTCAAGGCCAGAGCGCTCTCACCCGCGCGCTCTGAGAATTTTGCGACTCGGATCAAATTTTAAAAGCCTTAACAAATGATTTAGAATTGTAACCAGGTGAAAAAATTCAGTCTCTAGGTAAGATTCCCAACGCCTAAAGGTAGATGACTTTGAGGGCTTGGGTAACTTAATCTTGTTTCTAGAATCTAGTCTAGAAATCTGACCTTTTAAAGGGCTAGACAAGGAAATCAAATATTCCTTTGTAGTGTCAAGCAAAAGTATTCAAATCAACATGACAATTTCTTTATCTCGAACTACTGCTTTCAATTCTGATAACGATCCGAAACTATCAAAATCCCCTTTAGAAGCCAAAATTGCGAATATTCCCATCTCTCGAATCATTCGTGACAGATTAGAAGCCGCAGGCGATCCTTACCATGCTAATGACAATATTGCTGAGCATATTACCGATCAAGAAAGAAAAGAACTCAAGCTAGAGATCGAGGGTAAGCTCCAAAGTTTATTTGACTCTTTGGTGATCGATACTGAAAACGATCACAACACTAAGGAAACTGCGCATCGCGTCGCCAAGATGTACGTTGATGAGGTGTTTAAAGGGCGCTATCACCCCATGCCCAAGGTCACTGACTTCCCCAATGTCAAGGAATTAGACGAGGTATATACGCTTGGTCCGATTACGGTACGCTCGGCATGTTCGCATCACTTTGTGCCAATTGTTGGCCATGCTTGGGTTGGTATTCTACCGAGCGATCGCGTTATTGGTATTTCAAAGTTCAACCGCATTGTAGACTGGGTATTGAGTCGTCCTCATATCCAAGAGGAAGCCGCTGTGATGGTGGCTGACATCATCGAAGATCTGATTCAACCTAAGGGCTTAGCATTTGTGATCAAAGCACAGCACATGTGTATGAGCTGGCGCGGTGTCAAAGAACCTGACACAAAGATGGTCAACTCTATTGTGCGCGGTGCATTTAGAGCCGATCCATCTCTGAAGAAGGAATTCTTTGACTTGATTCGTGCCCAGGGCTTTAACGAATGCTAAGCAATCTTGCTTACAAACATGAAAAACTGGCGGAGTAATTACTTGCATTCCTATCTCGGTCGGATATTTAAGCCGATAATTTCACTAATCTGCGTCATGGCTGTCGTTGTCTCGCTCGCGCTTCCTGCAAACGCCATCTTACAAGATGACCACTACGACGGCAGCATCTTTGCTCTTTATGGGGGGAATGGCTCGATCGTTCCCCCTAAATTCAGTCTGGCGAAGTCTTTAAGCTTAGGTAGACCCGCGTTGTTAGCTTTTTACGTCGATGATAGCTATGACTGCAAGCTGTATACACCCGTGCTCAATGACATGCAGGCTTTTTACGGCAAAGCAGTAAGCATTATCCCTATATCGGTAGATAGTTTCGATATCGCCAACAATAAGTACCAGCCCACCGAAGAACCTTATTACTACAAAGGTTTTGTGCCGCAAACTGTGCTGATTAGCGCCGAGGGCAAGGTTTTATTCGATCAAGAAGGCAAACCCGATTTTGACGATATTGAGGAAGCCTTAAAGCAGATTCCTGGATTGCCCTCTCCAGATCCCAAACTTTTGCAGCGCAAGAAGCTGGCTAGGCCAATCAATGAAGTTAACCCTTAGCGATGATGCTTGCAGGTGGCGATGTCTGACCTAAATTCCGAGCGAACTATCGAGCGTAAGCAGAGTTTAGAGAAACAGGTACGCAAATTATCACTCGATCAGATCCAACGGCATCTGTTTCTCTGCGCCGATCCTGCCGAAGCTTTATGCTGCAAGAAAGAGGTAGGACTTGAGGCATGGGCTTATCTAAAGCGCCGCATTAAAGAACTCAGTTTAGGATCTACAGTATTTCGTACTAAGGCAGGCTGCCTTCGCGTTTGCGAAAGCGGCCCAATTTTGGTGATCTATCCTGAAGGGGTGTGGTATCACTCAGCTACTACAGAGGTGTTGGAGCGCATTTTGCTCGAACATGTAATTGAGGGCAAAATTGTTGAGGAATATGCATTTGTCGTGCCAACCTCAAATCAACTACCCGCGATCGCTCTCGCTGCTACCACATAGCATATGAGTGTCAAGACTACTGACAGTTAAATTCAGTAGTTGCAATCTCTACGAAAGCTCACAGATGTGTCCTAACCTTAGCAGTTTTAAGTAAATGCTCAATTACTTGAGCGACCCATAATATCATTCTGAATCGCTTGTTCATCCCAGATATCTTGTTGTTGTGCTGCGCTATGCTGTAATCATTTCAGGCTTTGAGCCAGGTGATGCGCGCTCAAAATGCAACACTATAATCTGCTCTGGGCGCACCGTGATCGACTCATACGTCCGCCCATCGTGATCGCTAAATTCAACCTCAAATGCCGCACCGTTAACCAACAGTTCAACCACTGTTCCAACTTGTCCACGCCACAGGTTGTATTCAGGAAGGTCAACTGTCAGAGCTACAACATCTAGCAATTTGACTATATTCTTTCTCACACTTATCACCTCCAGACACTACAAGGGATAGCAGGTTGTTAATCTTGGAATCCCCGAGTCATTGACCGCATTTTCCGCATTCGGAATCAGCGTAATTATGCAGGCTTGACGCGCTTACGTAGAGAATTGGAACGGCGTTTGGCAGTCTCGTTATTAGCGGCGATCGCTAAGACTTTTTCATAGGCTTCTAATGCCTGCGGCACGAGGTTTTTTTGCTCGTAGGAATGTCCCAAGTTATTGAGCGCGAATACATATTCGGGACTTAGCTCCAAAGCTTCTTTATAGTGTTTGATTGCCATGTCGTATTGTTTCTGGACAAAATAGGCATAGCCCATGGCATTGTATATTTCTGGAATATTTTCCCCGCCTTCTTTGATCGCTTTTTGGAATTCGCTGATTGCCTTGGCGTAGAGTTTTTTCCTCAGGTAGACACTTCCAAGATCGTAGTACTCCTGAGGGTCGCCCTTTTCTTTTTGGAGTTTGGGCTGGAGTTTAGAAATTACCGATTCCAAACTACGACCTTTGAGGATTTGACGCAGAACCAACCAGGCAACAACTATTAAAATTGCTACTAGGGTTCCAAGGTAGGAAATCGCGAGTAAGTCATCCATGAATGATAATTCGGTATTATAAGCTTTTTTTATTCTAGTAGCTTTTGATGGCCCCAAAGAAGGGCAATTCGCTTTGCGATGCTGATGGTTTTATAGGATAGCGATCTCAATCCCATAAAACGTGTTTGGCGATCGCATTTGGTGTGAGTTCTAAAATAGTGCTCACAACTAAGTCAGCGCCATGGGATCGCAGTAAGTCCTCATATGCTTTAAACCGATCGGCTTGAATATGTGGTGGAATTGCACCGACAGCGATCCAGTGACGATTTGGGTCGCATTTTCTCGCCGCAACTACTGTGTGCATATCAGCGACTGTATCGCCGATATAAATGCCGATTGTGCGATCGCCTAATTGGGCGATCGCATCAAGTAAGCCCTTTGGATTCGGTTTGCCAGGTGCATCCTCCATCGCGATCAACAGGGCCGATTCAATCTGCAAGCGTTTGAGAACGTAGGTAGCCGATCCACGCGTAGCACCGCTAAAAAACCCCCAGCTAATACCAGCGATCGTTAAAGCTTGGAAATATTCGGGTGTGGCAATTAGTGGTTCCTGGGAAATATAGCCATTCCAGAGATCGGGCGCGGTACCGCGATAGCAACGCTGAAAAAATTGGACGATTGCTTCATAGCTAATACCTTCTGGTCGGTGATTATGCTGGGTAAAATAGCGATCGATCAGTTCCTGCGAAGCTTCCCAGTCATTATTCCAGATACCTTCAGCCTTGAGTAAATCTATGTCTTCAGGCGTAGGACGATAATTGCCAGTGGTGAAATGCTCGACTGTATCTGCCAGAGCGCGGCGATAGGAGCCTGCCACATCTCTAATTACGCCATCAATATCTAGAATTAAGGCAACTTTTGACAGGGCTATCATGATAAAGTCTAAGATCGCTAATGGATGTATTGTGTTTTTTTACGGAGGTTGAGATTGACCCAGTTTATTCTAAAAATCCTCTGGCTAGAGGAAAATGTTGCCCTAGCAGTCGATCAAGTAGTTGGCAAAGGCCATAGTCCGTTGACCAAGTACTTCTTCTGGCCTCGCGATGATGCTTGGGAGCAACTTAAGACTGAAATGGAGTCTAAACCTTGGATTGAAGGGCAAGAGCGCGTTGAGTTGCTTAACAAGGCAACCGAAGTGATTAACTACTGGCAAGAAGAAGGCAGAAAACGCCCCATGGTTGAAGCCCAAGCCAAGTTCCCTGATGTCATTTTCACGGGAAGCACCTAAGTTTATCGAAAAAGTCCACCGAATCGCCTACTAGAGCAAACATCTGGTGGACTGGTGGACTATAAACTTGGTTAATCAGTTGAGAACATGGGGGATCAGTAATATCCCAAAAATATCGCTACAAGCCTAGCTCAAGCGAATATTTCTGCTGGATCGGCAGACTGCACCTTGCGCAGGGATACTGCTCCAGAAATAGTACACATGATCATAGTTAAGATTAGAACCTGAATTCCTCGTTCTATGGTCATATCTAGGGGAAGTCGTGTGGCATTACGTGTGAGGGCATATAAGCCAATGCAGACAAAGAATCCTGGAATAAAACCTAGGATTGAGAGCACAAAAGCCTCCTGAAGCACGATCTTTGACAAGTAGAAATTGCTATACCCCATCGCCTTGAGCGTGGCATATTCGGCTAGGTGATCTGACACATCCGTGTAGAGAATTTGGTACACGATCACGATGCCAACAATAAAACCCATGATCGTACCGAGCGTAAAGATAAACCCGATCGCAGTCCCCTTTTGCCAGTAACTCCTTTCAAAGTTGATAAATCCTGGAGCTGTCAAAACTCTAATATCATCGACCGTGATATCCTCAATTTTAAAATCATCCAGGTTGAGCTGGTCTTTTGCCTTATTTACCTGCTTATCAGGACGATTTATAGTTACGCTTTCAGCCGGTACCATCGCAATGATTTTTTGCATGACAGCATAGCGATCAGTGCCAGGTTTGAGGTTAATCAAGCCAACATTAATTAACCCTGGTCTGCGGGCATCAAATATGCGTAGAAAGTTGAGATCGCTGGTAATAATTGCGCCATCTGCTGCAAACGAAGAGCCTAGAGTGAATAGGCCATCAATGGTAATTTTACGGTTTGCTATTTCTCTATTTATAGGTTCGCCGCGTTTAAACTGAGCCACAATGTTTCGGCCAAACTCTGCTCTGGAAGTTTGATCGAATAAAGCCACATCTTGCGTTTTGACTTTTTCCAGACTCTCGGCATCAACTCCTGGAAGGTTAAATATCTTGGCATTAGGATCGGCTCCCAGCACTAGAATACTGCGGGTTGAGCCAGGTGATAGGACTTCTGGCAAATCCTCGGCATGTTTGGGTGCATCTGGAGCGATGGTAGGAATTTTCCAAGCTCCCAAGCCTATGTAGAGGGAATTAACTGACTCCACGCCTTCAATCCCTAATGTCTGATATAGCCGTCGCTGTGAAAAATTTCTCATCCCCACCAAATTTGTAGACTGGGGGCTGATTAGAACTAGATCGGCATTCAGATTACTTTGCAAACGAATAGCGCTTTTGAATAGAGCATCCTGAAAGCCAATCTGCATAAACATCAGGATCACCGCAAACATAATCCCGGCGATCGCGACAAGCAATCGGCTTTTTTCGTAGGTTAATTGCAGCCAAGCGAGAGGAACGGCAAGAATCATAGATTAGATTTGAATTTTGACCTTGACTTGGAGATTAGTGAGGCTGGAAACTTTGGTGCTGTTATCGAGTTTGATTCTGACTTCGATTACCCTCACATCTGTTTTGGCGGCTGGATCGGTGCCGAGAACATCATTCTTGGCAATGCGCAAGCCAATGCGCTCGACTTTACCTGAGATCTCGCCCTCAATTACTTCACTAAAGATCGTGGCTTTCTGTCCGATTTTGACTTTAGCAATATCAGTTTCGTAGATTTCTGCAACGGCATACATCTGTTTGGTGTTTCCCAGTTCAATTACACCATTGGTATTGCTAACCGCTTCTCCCGCCTTTGCCTGCACTTTTAGAACCTGTCCAGCGATCGGTGCGCGTACTTCTGAAAGCAGGAGATCGGCCTTGGCTTTGTCTAGATCGGCGATCGCACTTTGCAACTGTGCCTCAGCTACTCTCACATCTGTAGGACGGACTTCCGATACGCTGTTGAGTAGCCCTTCTGATTGGGTAATTTCTTCTTTACTCTGTTCAATTTGCCCTGTAATAGTTTTCACTTTTAGCATGTAACTATCACGTTGAAATTCTGAGGCAGCACCATCTTTGACTAGACTCTCATAGCGTTGAAGATCGCTGTTGGCAATCGCTAGCTCATTTTGCCACCGCGCCAAGGTAGCTTTTTTGGACATCATGGCAGCTTTTTGAGCGTCGATATCTCCAATTTTAGAGCCAGCCTTCACCTGTTCTAAAATACTCTGCTTAACTTGCACCTGACTTTCTGCTTGCTTTACTGCGGCTTGAGCGCGATCGAAGCTATCCAGCACGGCTATTACTTGGTTTTGCTGAACGCTGTCCGCTTCTTTGACTAGTAATTTGGCAATCCGAGAGCTGCCCAGCGCAGATGGAGGTGCGACTTTAATCATCTCTCCATCTGGCTCTAAACGGCCAAGTGAGCTAATTGTGGGTGGGGCTTTTGGGGTTGATGTAACTACGGGTGCTGGTTGCGAGGCATTGCCTGCTTTTGTGATGGCATAGTAAGCTGTGAACCCAAGTACACCAGAACTCAGGACAATTAGGGAAATAATTAAACTCCTCGATATCTTTAAACCCGAGCCGCCGAATTTAGTCTCCAGCTTATTTTCCATCAGCTTTATGTCTCATCATGGTGGAAACTACGATATTAAATCTTATTACTGCTGGCTCGACTTAACCTCATCCTTTATGGTGGATTTCTCGGCTGGGGGTGGCCGTAGTCAAGAGGTTATATCCCCACCCCAAACGATCGGAAATTTTTTCGCCGAAGTCCTTTAAGTCGTGTATTCAGCATTGATTTTGACATAATCATAGCTGAGATCGCAGCCCCAGGCTGTTCCGCTGCCAGAACCAGATCCCACGCTGACATCGATTTGTACCGTAGCGCCTTTGAGGTAATTGCTAGCGCCGGAGCGATCGAAAGGTTGTGGAGTCCCTTCCGCCATCATCACAAAGTTGCCAAGTTGGATGTTTAGTTGGGTTTGATCGAACGGTATTCCTGCTCTGCCAGCCGCTGCGGCGATTCTACCCCAGTTTGGATCGCGGCCAAATACGGCGGATTTAACCAATGACGAACCTGCGATCGTGCGGGCAATTTGTCTTGCGGCTTTGCGATCGCTAGCTCCTGTAACGTTAATTTCGATCAGGCAGGTTGCTCCTTCGCCATCACGGGCGATCGCCTTCGCTAGATTTGTGCAAACCTCGGTCAGCATTGCCTCAATCTTGATCGCAGCGGGAGAATTTGCGTCCGTAATACCTGGAGTGCCGGACTGGCCATTATTCAGTGCCAGCAACATATCATTCGTACTGGTGTCACCATCAACGGTAATTTGGTTAAAGCTATGGTCAGCAGCACGGCTGACCATAGCCTGCCATAGAGATGGAGCAACAGCAGCATCACAAGTGACAAAGGCCAACATCGTAGCCATATTGGGGTGGATCATGCCCGAACCTTTGCAGATTCCTCCTATTCGGATTGGATGACCATCGAGTATCGCTTCAAGTGCAAATGATTTGGTGACTAAATCCGTCGTTACGATTGCCTGAGCGGCGGCATCGCTACCTTCAGGGGTGAGTGCCGCAACAACCTGTGGAATTCCCGCCCGCATTATCTCCATGCGTAGTTGTTGACCGATCACGCCTGTGGAAGCTACTAGTACGGCACTAGATGTTCCTAAAGTTTTTTGTGTTAGTTCTGCACTTTCTACCGCATTGCGCCAGCCTTCTTCGCCAGTGCTGGCATTGGCCTGTCCTGCATTGCACAGAATCGCACTCACCATTTTGCCAGATTGGATGGCCTGACGATTGAAATCTACGCAGGCGGCGCGCACCTGGGAAGTTGTAAATACACCTGCGGCGATCGCGGCTACATCTGAAATAATAAGGGCTAGATCGGGAGCCCCAGATGGTTTGAATCCAGCCTTGATACCTGCTGCGCGATAGCCTTTCGCTGCCGTTACACCACCAGGAATTTCATTCCACTCTGTCATACGTCTTACGCCTGCCGAACACAACAATCTGCATTATGGCATTGAGATCGGGAAATCGTAGTAGATAGCGCTACCAATAGGCAAATGCTAAACTCGCTTTAGTCGAACAATTTGGTTGCAGCGGTCAAGCAAGGTTGTTTTGCCTGCTGTTTAAGTCTATTTGTCGTCGCACAACTCAAGCCATTAGATAATAGTAATGCACCCCCTTCTCATTGCTCAGGGTGATGATTTGAGAGCCGTCTGGCCTGAATTAATACTTCACATTTTTTGAAACCCTCACCCCACCAAGATAGATCGAGAATGTCAAAATTCTGCTTAAGCAAGAGGTGCTGGACTCCATATATCGCGCCACTTAACTGAGCCTTCGTTTGCTAACACCCAGCGACGCGCGACCACATTTTCTCTCAAAGGTGCTTGATCTTCTCGCCAAATCGCATACTTGTAGGTAATCTCTTTACCTGCGCTCTCATCAAACGCTATCTCTCCAAACCAGGTATTGGAGTTAATATATTCAAGAGGATATGCCTTGCTAATATCCCAATTTCCTAACTCTGGGCAGTTTCCCATTACAACTACAGTTTCTCCTGGTTGTGTCATCAGTCCGTTAAGCTGGGCGCGCACAATCGCTTTGCCCTTGACGCGATCGCCAACATGACTGATCGCGATCGCTTCCATCGCCCCTAATTCCAGATTATGGAGACAACCATCTTTGACTTCTAGCTTTTGCCGCGTCAAAATGCATGTATGTTCGCCATCAGGTAGATCGGCCTCAACTGCTTCAAGTAGCGTAGCTTCTCCCTGGTTGATCGCCACAAAGCAGCGGGAGTCGCGATAACGCCTTACATAGCAGTAAATATCTGGCGTAACATATTTAGGCCACTGGCTACCCAACGAGACAGATGGATTCAGCCGCCGCAGGCCAGACAGTAAGCGGATATCCCGATAAATGGGCATATCAGTATCCCAACTTTCCATCATTGGGCGATTGTATGGATCGTTACCACCATCCGTGTCATTGTGAAGATGCTGTTCGGTACCGTAGTAAATACAAGGGATACCGCGAGTGGTCATAATCAGGGCGATCGCCAACCGTAGCAAAGCAGGATCGGGGTCGATCGATTGGAAGCGCGGCATATCATGATTGTCAATAAACGTTAATAGTTCAGTAGCTCCGTTGTAGTGATAATCGAGATCCAGAACCTCTTGAATTAATTGAAATCCCCCTTCTTGTTTCTCAGCCATTCCCTGACGAATTGCCGTGCAAAGGCCAAAATCTAGAATCGACATGCCAGAGGTATTCGCAAATTCAACGGCACGTTCGACTTGAGGGTGACTATAAATCCATTCACCAAAGATAAAGACGTCAGGTTTATGGGTTTGGATATCAGCATTGAATTCTTGCCAGAACCAAATCGGCATATGTTTGACGGTATCAACGCGCAGTGCATCAACTCCTCGGTCTAACCATAGCTTGATAGCAGACTTGATATATTCGCGATAGTCAGAGTTGTTTTCGTTAAAACTAGCCAAGCCTGCCAATTCGCAGTTTTGGACTTGCCATTCATCTTCCCAATCAGTGACCTCACCGTAATGGTGATACCAGTTATTGACATCATGATTGAAATCAGCAATCTGAACCCCGTCATCATAGAGTTCGCCTTTCTTACCACCTGTATCTGGGTTGCTATGGTTACACACAATATCCAGTACTAGTTTCATGCGACGCTTGTGAAGTGCAGCAATCAGGCGATCGAAGACTGTTTCTTCACTTTTAAATAGAGAAATTTCATCATCCTTGCCAACATAGCGAGGATTGATGCGCTTGAAATCTTTCGTCCAGTAACCATGCATCGCCGCACTTTTAAATTCTTTTCCCTCTTTAATCTCAAAGGAGAGATCTTCCACCTGCTCGAATAAAGGTGTAAGCCAGATTGCCGTTACACCCATTCCTTCTAAATAATCAAGCTTGTCAATAATGCCATCCAGATCGCCGCCCCAGTACTTGCCCCACTCCTGATGAGTGGGGTCATAGAGTTCAGCATTGGGCCCCTCACTGTTGTCAGGATCGCCGTCCAAAAATCTGTCTACGACAACGAAGTAGATCGTTTCTTGTCTAAATTCAATATCTCTTGTGAAGAGAAATTCTAGCGTGCGTTCGTCGGTCGATTGGATGTTAGAAGCCACTAACTCTTCTGAAGTATTAGTTGGTTCGTTGTTTGACACCATAGATAACTCCTAAAGATTACTTAATGTAGCTAGATCTATAGATTTTGATGTATCAACAAAGCAACTTAGCTTTAGTATTTTCGAGGAATTCTTGGTATGTCTAGTTATTTTACTCCATGCTTTTTTTTGACTCAGTCCGCTTCACAATCTGCTCGTTAGCCAAAAATTGCTATAACTGTAGAGCTTAGAAAGGTAATCAAAAAGATCTATGGCTCGTCGCAGATATACAACGACTACAACTAATAATGCCTCTAGTGGGTCTGGTGGGTTCGGTGCTAGCTCAAGTACTAAACTTGCGATCGCCGGGGCAATCTTTGCGATCGGCGTTGGTGTTGGCGTTTCTCTCTCTACCCTTAATCCCACGCCCGGAACCCTGACCGATCTCAAACTGGATGATATTGTGCCTAATCGCGAATTTTGCAATAATTACGGCTCGTCAGCGATGGTAATGAATAGCCGCGTTTATATAACGCTCACGCCCTTTAATGTCTATGTCAGTCAGGCAGAAGCAAAACCAGGTTGTGTGGTGATGCCGAATAACTGGAACGAACTATTACGTAAGGGCGCGATCGTGGAGAAAGATGTTCGTCTATGTAAAGACCGCATGAATACGTTTGGTTTTACAGGAGATTTGGATAAAAAAGCCATAGTTGACTGCGTTTATGAAAGCAGAGATGCGCAAACAAAATTCAACGCAAACCCACAAGCACCGACTCCTAGCCCCACTCCTTAGTTGTAAGCTCAATAAGCGGCGCTAGCAGTGTTATTTCACAACTATTTTGATAACCAAGCAATTACTTCCTCAGCATTTTTGTCTGGCGGAAACACTGGATAAAATACCTTCTCAATCTGTCCTTTATTAATAATCAACGTCAATCTTTTGATTAACTTCATTGACTCAATCTCAAAGATCGGCAAGCGCAAAGCAATGGCAAAGTCCAGTTTCTCATCGCTCAACAACTCAAACGGCAAATGCAACCTTTCAACGGCCTCAAGCTGATATGCAGTATCTTGAGTACTCAGGCCATACACGGTTACTCCCAAATCCTTTAACTCTTGATAACTATCCTTAAAAGCACAAGATTGTGGCGTACAACCTCTCGCCCCCGAAATCTCATTCCAACCTTGAGGAACCTCGCGATCTGGCCTCCCTGTCCGAGGGTAGCAGTACAGAACTGTTCTTTTAGTTAGTTTAGACAGGTCTGTAATTTGCCCAGATGTCGATCGCAAAGAGATTGAAGGGATACGCATACCCAGAAGGTGAACGCACGCTCCATCATCAACAGGGATGGGAAGATTGTCTGGAAGGGCATACAGATTATCCGATCTTGCCATAGATATATTACCTGGAGCCGATCAGCACTCGTCAAATGCTTCGATATCAAGCAGATGACGATATGGCTCGATCAGGTCTGGGTTACTGAATGCAAGAGTGCGAAGTATATGCCAATCTTGTAAGCTTTCAAACGCATTGGCATACTCATCTTCTTCCAATCGTTTCGCCAACTGCGCCACATCTTCTGAGGTTAGCTTAGAGACATCAACTTCCTGAGCTTCGTTTTTGGTTTGCTTAGTACTCATGTCTACCTTAGTGTTGCCGTTTAGGCGGGCTGTTTAGAATGGCTCTTTAAAAAGCACTCTCAACGGAGAGGGAGGGATTCGAACCCTCGGTACGGAGTTACCTGCCGTACAACAGATTAGCAATCTGCCGCTTTCGACCACTCAGCCACCTCTCCATGTGTTGTGGAATAGTATCTTATCAGATTGCGGGTATTTGTTGCTAAAAAATTAAATGTTTTGTTAGATTATCTCCATGAAAACTCAACGCTCCAATTTGCAACGGGTTGTACTCCAGCCACAGCAATGTTTACCCTTACTGCTACCCGCAGTCGAGATCGATCTTACGCCAGCTCAACAACACTATCTAGTAAACGTTTTACGTCTCAAACCTAGGGCAGAGTTCATAGCGCTTAATGGTAAGGGGCAATGGTGGCGGGCTGAGCTGTTAGCAGATCTGCAAAAAGCTGTAATTATTGAAGAAATAATTGCTAATACTGAATTGTCCATACCCGTAACGCTGGCGATCGCGATGCCTAAGGGTAACGGGATGGAGTCGATCGTTCGGATCTGCACTGAGTTAGGGGTAAATCAGATTGTGCCACTCTGGAGCGAGCGCACTGTAGTTAGACCTGGAACCAGCATGGGCGGACAAAAAATGGAACGGTGGCAGCGCATTGCCCAGGAAGCATCCGAACAATCGTTGCGTACCTATGTTCCTGAAATTCTTGAACCGCAAGCTTTTAGTGATTGGGTGAGGTTCGATCTCGATCGCCAAAATTACCAACACAAGTTTATCGGCATTACTCAAGGCGATCGACCGCACTTACTCTCATCAATGCTAGAAATCTGGCCAGAAATGCAAACTGCGAACTTGAGTGCGGGCAACATACTAGTGGCCACAGGATCTGAAGGTGGCTGGACTAAATCAGAAGAAGAGATGGCCGTAGCCCAAGGGTTTCAGCCAGTTTCATTTGGCGATCACATTTTAGCCGCAACCACAGCGCCAGTGGTAGCATTATCAATAGTCAGTGCCGTGATTAGTCGCCGTTTAGCACCGTAAATATGGCTGTTCATTTGGTGCCGTAATAATATCGCACTCAAGACCTATGCTCGTACACAACCAAAATCTGCTCAAAATCCCTACCAGAGGGAAATCACTACATAACATTACCGATGATGTTGAGTCGGTAGTAGCTCAAGCGCAAGTACAAACTGGCCTATGCACGATCTTTGTGATGCATTCCTCTGCTAGCTTAATTATTCAGGAGAATGCCGACCCAGACGTATTGGCGGACTTAGAAACTTTTTTCGCTAAACTCGTTCCTGAATATGGACTAAACTATCGCCATACTGCCGAAGGGCCAGATGACATGCCCGCACATATCCGCACCGCCTTAACCAAAACCTCTGAGAATATTCCCATCTCTAGAGGTAGGCTGGCTCTAGGGATCTGGCAGGGGATTTATGTATGGGAACATCGCGATCGCGGGCGCACCCGCGAGATAATGGTGCACATTTCAGGTAACTAGATGACATTTCGCCCAAAGACACGTCTCAGACGAACTAGAACAGCTACCTGGGTAAAATGGATGCTGCCTGGTCTGTTTGTCAAACGCTGGTTATTCATTAGCGTTGTAGGCATCACTTTAATTGTGTTGGGGTTAGCTATTTCGGTGCGCCTTACCCCAGTTTTTTACTTTACAAAGCTAATTGGCTCGGCGATCGACCTGTTTGCGTCCCTCTTACCGCGCCATATCAGCGGCCCAATTGCGGTCTTGATTGGATTTGTGATGTTGTGGCTGGGGCATAAACGAGCTTTGGGGTCGATTACGCAGGCTTTAATGCCCGATAACGATAGAGAACTGGTAGATGTTTTACTCGATCACCGCAAGTTAAATAAAGGGCCAAAATTAGTCGTCTTAGGCGGCGGTACCGGCCTGTCAAACTTGCTACGCGGCCTCAAGAAATATAGTGCCAACATCACCGCGATTGTCACAGTTGCGGATGATGGGGGGTCGTCTGGCCGGCTACGCCGAGAGTATGGTGTTTTGCCACCAGGCGATATTCGTAATTGTCTGGCGGCACTGGCTGACGAAGAACAGCTACTAACAGAGTTATTTCAATATCGGTTTGCTACAGGTGAAGGGCTCACGGGTCATAGCTTTGGCAACTTGTTTATCACGGCCATGAACGATATTACAGGCGACCTAAACCAGGCAATTACCGCTAGTTCTAAGGTTCTAGCTGTGCGCGGTCGCGTATTACCAGCCACGTTAGACAATGTCGCCTTGTGGGCTGAACTAGAGGATGGTAGGCGCATTGAAGGCGAATCCAATATTCCTGAGGCCAAGGGCAAGATCGCCCAAATTGGGTGCACTCCTAGCAATCCTGTTGCCCTACCGCAAGCTATGGCAGATATTGCCGAGGCTGACTGCATCATTATCGGCCCAGGCAGTTTATATACCAGTATCTGTCCCAATTTATTAGTGCCAGGCATTTTAGAGGCGATCGCAAACAGTGAGGCTCCTTGCATATACATTTGCAACATTATGAGTCAGCCAGGTGAAACCGATGGCTACACAGTTGCCGACTATGTTCGCACCTTAGATCGAGTAGGGAGAGGAAGATTATTTGACGTGGTACTTGTGCAGAAGTACGAACCATCCCCAAATTCACTCCAGCACTATGACAAAGCGGGGGCACACTTCACGCAGTTGGAGCGCGATGGTCTTGTCGAGCTTAACTGCCCAATTTTATTAGCTAATGTCATGCAAGAGAACCCTGACGGAAAAGTTCATCACGATCCAGATCGATTGTCAGGAGTTTTAATGCGCTGGTACAATCGTCAATAGTGATCGCATTGGTGCGTTATGGTTGAAGCAACCTCACAGCCTCAGACTTATAAACTCAGAGTTAGTACTGATATATCTCAACTGAACCAGATTCACACCTGGTTTTCTCAGTTCAAACGGATTCCTCACAAAATCTGGATGCAATGCAACCTTGTTTTAACCGAAGGGTTCACCAATGCGATCTGTCATGCGCACGATCTCTTACCTGAGGATACGCCAATTGATATTGAAGTTACATTGCTAGAAGGATCGTTAGAGCTACGCATTTGGGACTTTGGCAAGCCTTTCGACCTTAAAGCAGAATTAGAGCAATTATCTCAACGGAAGTTCAATCCTCTCGATATTGATAGCATTCCAACAGGCGGCAGGGGGTTAGCGATCGCAAATGCAGTGTCAGATTACTTCAGCTACGATCGCACAACTGATGGACGCAACTGTTTTTTGATTCGCAAAAACTACTAACTCAGTTGAACAGAGACATTTTGCCACTGTTCAGGACTGTAGGTTTTGAGCTGGAGTGCGTGGATTGCACCGCTGTCTAGATATGCTTTGAGCGCATCGTTGACTAGCCGATGCTGTTTAATTGGTGTTAAGCCTGCAAACTGCTCGGCAATCACGATCACCCCAAAGTGCTGACCATCATGATTGGGATCTTGCACTTCTACTTTGGCACCAGGTAGGGCGGCAATAAGGAGGGACTCAATATCAGCAGTAGAGATCATGTTTTACTAGAAGAGATAGTGAATATAGAGCAGCGGATACACCTGAAAGCTAAAAGCCAAAAGCTAAATTATCATCTCCAGATTAGCATGGCATCTCCGAAGGAATAAAAGCGGTACTCTTGGGTGATCGCTTCTAGGTAAAGTTGAAGTAATCTCTCCCGTCCAGTTTCGCCCAGAAAAGAGGCCACCATCATCATCAAAGTAGATTTAGGAAGATGAAAATTAGTAATCAGGCCATCTAGTACCTTCCACTCATAGCTGGGATAGATCATTAAATCTGTCTTGCCTTTAAATGGCTCAAGGTTACTAGACTCAAGCGCTCGCGCTGCTGTTGTCCCCACCCCAATTACTCGGCCACCATTAGCCTTTGTTGTTTTAATTTGAGTGATCGTTGCTTCAGGGACCTCCAACGCCTCGCTATGCATTTTGTGTGTAGTAATATCTTCGGTTTCCACAGGACGGAAAGTGCCTAAGCCTACATGTAGTGTGATATAGGATTGCGACACCCCCAGATCCCTTAGCTCTTGCATGAGTCTTTCAGTGAAGTGCAGACCTGCGGTTGGTGCCGCGATCGCCCCAGGTTTTTGGGCGTAAACAGTTTGATACTGCTCTGGCTCAGCTTCTGGAGCGCTGATATATGGCGGGAAGGGTACATGCCCTAACTCATTAATAATATCTGTGAGCGTTTGCCCCTCTGGAATGTGAAACAGTAGATGCCTGCCCCTTGTTTCGGGATCGGTACCAACTACTTGAGCCTTAATATCTGGCGTGAATACAATCGTACTTCCGACTGGCAAGCGTTTACCAGGCTTAACTAGGGCGAGCCAACGATTTATATCGAGCTGCTCCATTAGTAAAATTTCGACTGGCACACCCGAAATCTTATGCCCATACATCCGTGCAGGAATTACACGAGTATCGTTAAAAACCAGGAGATCTCCAGCTTGCAATAACTCTGGTAGCTGATAAAAATGTTTGTGGCGATGGCTTTTGTCAGGGTCTACGACTAATAAGCGCGAACGATCTCTTGGCACTGTGGGACTCTGAGCGATGCGATCGCTTGGTAATTCGTATTCGTAGGCGCTAAGACAACTATCAAGATTTAGCATCGGCAGTTCACAACAAAGATCAAAGCGTTAGTAGTTTATATAGTTCGCACAGATGCACAGAGTCTGTGAAGAACGACTTTGGGGGAAGAAGCACTACTAATTTAAAATTAAAACAAGAAAAAACAGATCTTTACACACATATTCGGAAAACGGTGATATATAAGAGGGTAGCTGAAAGGGCTACACAAAATACTCAAATGTATCGTGTATCGCCAGACTCAACCAATAGACGGGCTATCTTACTACATCTACAATCACCGAGGAGTTACAAATGCAGTACTTAATGGTTGACATTCACCAACGCTTTATTGGCTCGTTAACCCAAGCCAAACTAGCTGTAGGAGATGTTCTGGAGGCTGGCAATGCTAAAACCTATACTGTTGTTAGCATCAATCCTTCCCGAAATATGGACAAAAACACAAAATCTGTGACCGTAATCCCCAAACAGGCTGCATTGCGCACTAAGTAAGCCAATTTAAAAATTTCTCTCCCAGCCTATTTTAATTCAAATGAATTTCAAATGAGTTGAGTGTAATAGTCAACAGAGCTGTTATGAGTCATATAAATTCCTGAAGCCTACCTAAGGGGTAGGCTTTCTGTTTTTATGCTTTGCGATTGTTTTGAAATAATGTGTACCAGCGAATAAATAGCTTTTCTGCTTCAATCCACACCAACATCAGCGCACTAAACCCAAAGCAAACTCCTAACTCAGTCAGAGATAGGGGATCTGTCTCAAAGAAGTTACTTAGTACGGGTACGTAAAGTAAAGCTAGTTGCAGAAGCGTCGTTACAACTACCGCTCCCAACAAAAATGGATTAGAGAAAAAATTAAGCTGTATCAATAACCTGTAGTCAGAACGGACAGCTAAGGCATGACCCATTTGAGCTAAGCATAAAGTTGTAAACACAATCGATTTCCAATGCTCGCGCCAGGTATCAGTGGTTGTATTGTAGGAAATTTCCATTAATACAATGGTTAAGAAGCCAAATATAACGCCGATTCTGATCATGTAAGCCCCTAGACCCCGCGCAAAGATACTGTCTTTAGGGCTAAACGGGCGTTGCTGCATGATATCGGCTTCGGCGGGTTCTACTGCTAAAGCTAGGGCAGGCAATCCGTCAGTCACTAAATTCATCCACAGAATTTGTAAGGGAGTCATGGGTACATCTGGTAAACCTAGAATTGGCGCAGCGGCAATCGTGAGGACTTCGCCGATATTGCTGCCCAAGATGTACTTAATAAAGCGCCTAATGTTGGTATAAACTACACGACCTTCTTCAGTCGCCGCCACGATTGTGGCAAAGTTATCATCTAACAACACCATATCGCTGGCTTCTTTTGATACGTCTGTACCAGTAATACCCATAGCAATACCGATATCAGACTGTTTGAGTGCTGGAGCATCATTCACACCATCACCAGTCATGGCGACAAATTCACCTTGCCGCTGTAATGACTGCACGATGCGTAGTTTATGCTCTGGCGCAACTCGGGCATAAACACTGGTAGTACCAACAATGCCATCAAGGTCGCGATCGCTCATCTTCTGAAGTTCTTGCCCTGTGACCACCCTGGTGTGCTCGTCGGCAATACCTAGATCTGTAGCGATCGCCTTGGCAGTAAGCTGATGATCGCCCGTAATCATTACGGTACGAATGCCTGCTTGACGGCAAACTGCTACGGCATCTGCTACCTCGCCGCGCGGTGCATCACGCATACCCACAAGCCCTAGCCAGACCAGATCTTGCTCTACCGCCTCCATATCAGCTTCGGTAGCAGGCAACGCCGAGATTTGGTTATGTGCAAAGCCCAGTACGCGAATGCCATGCGCAGCCATCAAATCGTTCTGCGCTAGGATAGCTGACTGGATAGCTTCGGTAACTGGCACAGCTATACCGTCAATTTGGACGCGATCGCAGCAAGACAGTACTAATTCGGGTGAACCCTTTGTGAATAGAGAGTAGGGTGGCGAGCGATCGGGAGGAGCGCAGATTACGCTCATGCGCTTGCGTTCTGAGGAGAACGGTACTTCTGCAACTCTTGGCAGCGTTACATTAAGTTGGTGTTGTTCAATGTCTGCCTTAGCGGACAGTGTTAGTAATGCGCCCTCCGTTGGGTCGCCCATCACAACCCATTCACCCTCATCCTGTTGGAGGTGGGCATCGTTGCAGACGACACAAGCTGTAAGCAAAGCTATGATATCGGGAGCATTGTTAACGGTTATATCTGAAATATGAGCGCGATCGTCGGTATTGCGAAAGATCGTAAATTCCCCTACAGGCTCGTAACCAGTACCGCTTATGTTAGCGATCAGCTCTGGGGTATATACCGTTTCTACCACCATTTTGTTCTGCGTGAGGGTCCCAGTTTTGTCCGAACAAATTGTTGTGACCGAACCAAGGGTTTCGACAGCGGGTAGTTTGCGAATCAGGGCATGTCGCCTCACCATGCGCTGTGTCCCCAGTGCTAAGGTAACGGTAATTACGGCGGGCAAGCCTTCTGGAACTACGGCCACAGCCATACTCAAGGAAGTTTCGAGTAGATCTAGAAACTGCCCCCCGCGTAAAAGACCGATCGTTACTACAATCGCTACTAGTACAAGCGAACCTGTCACCAAAACATTCCCCAACTGACTCATACGCTGTTGCAAAGGAGTGGGGTCGCTTTCCACATTTTGTAACATTGAGGCTACACGCCCCAATTCTGTAGACATTCCGATTGACGTAATTAGGACTGTGCCTCGCCCCTGGATTACCTCTGTACCCTGGAATACCATATTGTAGCGATCGGCTACAGCTTCATCTTCGTTGACTACAGCATCGGCAATTTTGTTGACAGCATGGGCTTCGCCTGTCAGTGCTGCTTCACGTATTTTGAGATTGACAGCTTCTAGCAGCCGTCCATCAGCGGAGATATGCACGCCTGCTTCGATAAAGGCAATATCTCCAGGCACCAACTCTATGGAGGGGATTTCTTCGATTTCCCCATTGCGGACAACCCGCACTATTGGTGATGACAGCTTTTTCAGCGCGGCTAGAGCTTCTTCTGCTCGACTTTCCTGCGCATATCCCAATGCCCCATTGAGCAAAACGATCGCAGCAATGGCGATCGCATCTTTGGGGAATGCTGACTTAGAGATGGCAATGCCAGCCGAAACCACAGCCACACCCATTAGCATCAACAACATGATGTTAGTGAACTGATCGATGAATATAGTGAGCTTGCTACGGCCTGACTTAGTCTCTAACTCATTGCGACCATAACTAGCTTGCCGCTCGTCCACCTGCTGAGTACTCAGCCCCTTTGTTTGGTCGGTGTCTAAGTCATTTATGGCTTCCTGTGGTTTCAGAGTATGCCAAGCTTTATTTGCAGGGACGGATGTCATTCCTCATTTTCCTTTAGGTATAACGTCAGTGCGGATGTTTTGTCTAAGACTAGCAACTATGGCGTTAAGCTTACAGCTTTAGTTTGCTTGATTAGTCCATCTATTTCAAGCCTTCTGCTGACTGCAATCTAGGCTTAATTAGACTATGGAGCTAATTAAACACGTAATTAGCAACATGTTAGCTACGTTTTCAACTCTTTTAAAGAGAGGTTTTGCGCAATCTTTTTACCAATACTATGTGTAGGAATTTCCAAGTATTTGTAGCTTAACCAGCTAATCATAAAGACTGGTATAAATATCAAAACTGCTCCCAATGTACACATGAAGTAAGGATTGAGAAACTCACTGGGAAAAGCTGCAAATGGAAAGTCTGCAAACCAATTGAGTAAAGGTTGGTGAAACAAATAGATTGAATAAGAACAAAGTCCAATAGTTGCAACAATATTCTCTGGTAAGCTTAAGTAGTTCCTATCAAAAATATAGTCTTCTATACAAGAAACTAACAATAAAATAATCGAATAATAACCAATGATATAAAAAGTCTTATATTGAGATGAAATAAGATATAACAGCAACAAAAACAACTTGTGTTTAAGACAAAGATTTAATAGTTTCTTGTTTTCAAAGAAAATCTTTTCAGCTAAACATGCTCCTACAATCCATGTAGGCCAGAAAGTTAGGGGTAGCTGAGTAAATATCTGCAATCTTTCGAGTAGTGGAATATGTAGATTCTTCACTATTTCATTTATTTGCCTATCTAAATCCCAGTTTAATTGAGCATAAGATAGTTGAAATATAAACACTAGCAATGTTGCTTTTGTGATTTTGAGGTTTTCCCTCAATATTAGAAATAAAGGGTAGATGCAGTAAAGTTGTACTTCTACGGCAATACTCCAGAAAGCTGGGTTAATTCCAAAAAATGATAGCTTACTAAAGTTGTGAACTAGAAATAGATGGCTAAAAAATTGAAAAGCCCCGATGCTTGTTCCTAAGTCAACTCTAGTAGGCGCGTAAGCAAAGCTAAAAAATAGTAAAGCTAGCAAATATACAGGATAAATTCTAAATAGACGTCTGATAAAGAAATCTTTCATATAAGTTTTGAAGCTAAAATTCAAACCTTGCTTCTCTAAAGAAGAAACATATCTCAAGAAAGATAAGTGTATGCAGAACCCAGAAAGCACAAAGAATAAAACTACTCCAAGATCGCCAAATTGATAAGGCCAAAATACAAAAAAAGCTAAATTCGGAGCTTTGCTGTAATCTCTGAAATTACCTAAAAAAGGTAGGCTGTCTAGCCCAAATGTCGCTCCGTAAATATGGAAAAGAAACACCGCTAAAATTGCGATTCCACGAATGATATCCAGTTGAACTATTGGAGATTTGATCTTTACTTGAGATTGCATTATTTCAAACGTGTAGAGATCGCGGCAAGATAAGCTAAGCATTTTAGGCAACTGCCGTGTAACTTGCAACTCCTGCCGTAAAACTTTAAGCTTGGTATGTGGTCGCGCGATCTGCACTACCAAATTATTAGGGTGTCAGTATGGGTCGTCGAGTTAGGAAAATCACAATCGGTATTTTGATTGCAGTCGCGATCGCTCTAACTATAATTTGGTTTAGTCTTGGTAGCATTATGCAGTGGAGCATCGAGCAAAATGCCAGCACTGCTTTAGGCGTACCCGCACATATAGGTAAGCTGAATCTCAATCTTGCTGAAGGAACCGTGGCAATTAATAGTTTGACGGTCGATAATCCTATTGGCTTTAATACTCCCTATTTGCTCGAGGTCGCCTCTTTTGGTGTCAAGCTTTCGCCCAGAAGCCTGATCGGTGAAACCATTGAAATTCAGAGGGTAGAGCTTGATGGTTTAGTAATAAATGTCGAGCAAAAGTTTGCTAGCAGCAATATTTTGACTGTGGGCGAGAAGTTACAACAACGGCGCGGTGAAGAAGCAAAGCAAGGCGATCGCAACGAGAAAAAAGTTAAGGCTGACTATGTTTTAATCAAAAATGTGAAAGCAAATATAAAACTGTCGGCTTTTGGGCAGGCGATCGCCAACACCAGCATTCAAGTTCCCCCGATAGAGCTTAAAGATATCGGGTCAGATAACGCACAGGGAATCATTTTGAGTGAGTTTATGCGTAAATTGGTGGGGGAAATATCTACAGCGGTGCTTAACCAGGTGAAGGCTAGCCTGCCAAATAAGTCGTTCTAGGTTGCCAGATTCCAGTAATTAATGGTTAGTGCGTTGGACAATATATCGGATCAAACCCAGCCTGCTTTGCAATTGCAACAGGTTTCATTCAAAAACATATTAAGTAATATTTCTGTCTCGATCGCCCCAGGTAGCCAGACCGCGATCGTTGGTTCATCGGGTTCTGGGAAAACTACGCTACTACGATTGCTAAATCGGCTGATCGATCCGACAGCGGGCAAAATATATGCCTGGGGCAAGAATATCCAAAAAATTCCTGTTGGTACGCTGCGCCGTCAGGTGATGCTGGTTCCACAGGAATCTAGCTTACTAGGCATGAGTGTCTCTGAAGCGATCGCCTATCCCTTAAAACTGAGCGGTATGCCAATTAGCCAAATTCAAGAACGAGTAAGTCTGTGGTCGGACAAATTGCAGATTGACTCAAATCTGATGCAGCGATCGGAATTGCAACTCTCGGTAGGACAGCGCCAATGGGTAGCGATCGCGCGTGCGTTAGCGACAGAGCCTCAGATTTTATTGCTAGACGAACCTACTTCTGCGCTCGATCTAGGTAGGGCATCGCTATTGCTTGATATTTTGCGAGAATTGACCGCCACAAAACTCGCCAAACCAATCACAGTAATTATGGTGAATCACCAACTAGATCTAGTAAAAGACTGGTGCAGCGATCTGGTGCAGTTGCATGGGGGGAGTGTAGTGCGATCGCAACCTGTACAGGCAGTTAATTGGCAAGAAGTGCAGCAAAGTATGCAAATTGCTAGCCAGAATGCAGAAAACGATGACGAATGGGAATAATTTCAAAAAGCTAATTCTTGAAATAACTCCATTAAGGGAAGACTAAAATTGGGAACTACATCTTCTCCATCAAGGCTATCTTCTAATTGCAAAAGTTTAGATGGCTTGGGCTTATGGTAAACCAATACACAGTCCTCATCAGGAAGAATTACCCATACTAGACGAGTACCATTCTCAAAGTACTCTACCAACTTGTTATGGATTTCCTCAAAAGTATTATTGGGAGAAATAATTTCTACAGCTAGATCGGGAGCACCTTCAAAGAAGCCTTTTGGTAATCGCTTCAGACCTTGCAAACGTTCTTTGGCAATAAATGCAATATCAGGCGATCGGTTGTTACCAGTTTTCATCTTAAAAGCTGTACTAGAGTCGCAAGTTACACCCAACTTGTAAGTTCGCACGAAGGTTGTCAAAAAAGATCCGAGAAAACTGGCTAAATAGCCGTGCTCTAATCCTGAATACGCCAAAACAACAAGCTCTCCATCTACTAATTCGTAAAGATTGCCATCTTCAGGTAATGCCATAAACTGCTCATCAGTCCATATTTTCTGATTGACTGGGGGCTGAACTAACTCTAGGTTGGCAGATAAAGCTGTCGTTGCGCTCTCTTTCGTCATTAGACTTAAGCTCTCACATTGAAATAGTATGATTTCTACATCTAGGATTTATATTGCAAATATATCATTTTAAAAATAATTCGTTTTTTGCGATCGCTTCTATGGGTTGCTCAGTTAGCGTCTTGACAATAATGGGAGCGGCTTAGCCTAGCCATTCAGCAGCGCGATCTCTAATTTATTAGCAGATCGCATTACATTCCTAGAGCCAGAATATGATCTAAAATCAAAATCTACTATTCCAATCGCCAACTAAATTGTCAACTTAATGAAGCTATCTGTTTACCACACGCCCGAACTAACTCCAGACAATGAAATTCCAGAGTGTGCGATCGCCGTTGATATCCTGCGTGCTACTACCACAATTACTACAGCACTAGCCGCAGGTGCAGAAGCCGTTCAGGTTTTTGCCGATCTAGATGAACTAATTACAACCAGCGAATTGCATCCCGCT
>JANMRU010000252.1:0-6354 GCA_031388585.1 Pseudanabaena sp. SOY_30_concoct_251
TCCAGACCCTTATAGTGTCTGGGAGTTTTCCTTAATAAATCCCAAGCTTCTCCTGCGCTCAGATAATGAAAATCTTCGGGGTAGTATTTTTTTAATAACGCCTGCAAGATTGGATAATATTCAGAATTTAGCGCTGGGAAAATATGGTGCTCGGTATGATGGGAAAAGTTGAGGTGCAGCAGATCGAATAATTTGGGCACCTTAATTGAGACACTGTTTGCTATGGGATCGTTAACCTCTGTCATGCCGCAAGCCATGTGATTTGTGTAGATATAAAACATCACGCCGCTATAGCCCAAACCAATGGGCAAAAAGTAACTCAGCATTAGCTTTAATGGATCGAATTGCAGATAGAACAAGATACTAAGGTGAATGGCACAAACGATCACAAGCTCCAGCGCGATCGCACGGCGATCCTTCTTACTAACTGTAAAAGCAGCTGGCACATAGTCCACGGACTCGCTATTGAATAACAGTACGGATGTTAAGTTGCGAAAAGTATGTACGCCCCATGCCGTGCCCATGCCCACGATCAGCCAGAAGCGATTTACCGTCAGCGATGGTACAAATAAGTCTTGGATCCATTTCCCCCAAGTATTGGGTTGGTCGTATAGGTAATTGCGATCGGGATCGGCAAGGGAATTTGTTTTACTATGATGGACGCGATTATGCACAGATTGCCAGAGTGTGGGGGGCATCCACAACATGCTGAGTCCAATCAGGGCAACCGCTTTTTGCCAGAATGAATTTCTAATTACACTACCGTGCATGAGATCGTGGGAACTGAAGAGCAGCACAATGACGCTATTTCCCATCACAACTGCAAAAGGTAAATACAACCAGCATAGGTATAAAGGAATGCGGTCGAGATCAGAAGCGATCGCCCAACCAACGATCAGGATCGCCAAGTTAATGAAAAGGATAAATAACTTACTGGGATCTGGCTGGAAAGCCTCGGCAGGCAAAAACGGACGCAATTTCTTCGCATACTCTGCTTGTGGAATTAGTTGCTCTGCGATCGTTACAGCCATGTATTTTTACGCGTATTGGATTGGATTGGTTTTAACAAGATTCAGGTTTAGCTGAAGAGGTAGAGCCCCCATTTCTAACCCTTATCGTTGTAATTGTATATTTTTCTTTTTTAGTTGCCAATTTAAAATGTAAGTATGCTTTCCTAGTAAATAGACTTAAATTCTTTGTACAACTACTTGACCCAACGATCGATCTTAAGATGTGAGGGAATTAAAGGATTTCCTCATAACTAAACAAGCAATTTAGGAGGATCTCTATGATCTCTACACCACAAATATCATCAATTGAAAGCAATGTCCCGTTTTGGGGTGATATTAATCGCAAAAATCCTTTAGCCTACAAGACAACACGCCTGGCAGTGTCTGCGGTGAATACAGTACAAATGGCAGTAGCTGAAGCTTATATTAATGGGTTGGAAGTGCCAGATGCAGCACTGATCTCTTTATTTAATACCTGCATGCCCATCTTTTTTAAGCACTTCCCCGCACTATTAGCACCTTATGAATGGGTATTAAAGGAAACTGACCATCTGGCGGAAGGCTCTAGGGAGTTGATGGATGTCCAGTATGACCTGCCACAGTCAATGTTGAATGTGATGTTGGGAGATAGCGAGATCGTCTATCCCAAATATAGTATGGGTTTATGGGAGAAGGGAGCAGAGAATCTGGAGCAATCTCAAATTCAGATGATCGACGATCTAATTGAAAAGCTGGATATTCAAGATGGCGATCGCATTCTAGACTTTGGTTGTGGATGGGGATGCGTGCCCAATTACATTATGTCTAAGTTCCCAAACGTACAATTTACGGGACTGAACTTGAGCCATCATCAATGCGAATTTATGCGGCAAAAGATGCAAGATCCCAAGAGCCATCTTAGTTCGGGTAGATTTACCTTACTGGAAATGGATTTGAATGATGCGCAATCTGAGACAAAATTTGACAAAATCCTCTCTGTTGGGGTATTTTGCCATGTTGGGAATCTGACGCAATCGTTCCAAAAACTAGCTTCTTTCCTCAAGCCTGGTGGGAAAGTATTTATTCATATTATTACCGTGCGCACGCCCAATAATATCTCTAGTCCATTTACGCACAAATATATCTTTCCCCACGGTCGCTACTGGAACTTCGATGCTGTCCCCAGTCATAATAGAGATCTGAAGACAGTTCAGCGCTGGTATCTCAATGGCACAAACTACTCCCAGACTTTTGCGGCTTGGCTGCACAATTTTGATGAAAATCAAGCTTTATTTAAAGCTATGAATTACAACATGGAATATGCCAGGTTCCGCCGTATTTGGCGATTTTATCTGATCTGGTTTGTGCGAAATTTTGCCAGTTGTGATGGCGAGTACAACGGTAACGGTCAGTTTTTAATGGTACATGCCTAATTGATGTCGCATAAGCGCTTCGATGCTGCTGAGTAGATCTGCCTGCGTCCAATCTTGATAAAGTGAGGCGGCGATCGCCGCTCCACCTGCTCCTACGCCTTCTTTGACAAATCCCTGCTCGTAGGCACGTAATTGTGGGAAATGGGATGCCGCAAAGCTAAGTTGAGTAGCCAACAGCGGCACATCGCCTATTGTCTCGGCAAGCCCAACCGTATCGCCCGTGGTATCTTCTGCTACCCAGCGAGTTGTGCCAACCACAATCTGTTCGGGATTCCATTCCAGGTTGTATTTGTGGGCGGCTGCAGGCATTCGGGACGAAATCGCCCTAGCTAGGGCGTAAACCGCTAACATTTGCGTGCCACCTGCCAGCAACACTCCTACATCACGACTAGCGGCGATCGCCATCGCCGCCACTACAATCTGCATCGGATCGCCCACCGCTGCCACGATCTCAAATGGATCGAGAATAGAGTCAGAATCATGCCTTAATTCTCTCGCTCTGAGTTTCTGAATGCCCGATTGCGCAAGTTCCCATTTTTGAGCGTGATTGCAGATGGGATGGGAACTATTCACGCGGTTCTGCGCCTCAATCCCCAAGGCTGTCAGTATGGCTAGAGCCGTAGTTGTCCCTCCCACCACGCACTCACTCAGAATCACATAAGCTCCTTGTTGTGCGAGGCGCTCTCCCCAAGCTAATCCTTGCTGCCAGAGATGCTTTACGGTAGCTAAAGGTAAAGCCTGAGCTGTACTCAAGCAGTTAGCAGGTTTACCGCCTAAATCGATATGCGACACAGTTGGTGCTAGAGGTAATCCAGCATTAAAAATATGGATGGGAATATTTTGTCCCGCCACGACAGCACGGGAGATCAGCACCGGAGAGGCTCCTGCCACGAGTGGTGGTAATGGGAAGCTGATGTTTTGACCTGTAGCGAGAAACTCGGCATCGGCGATCGCGGTATATTGACGCGATTCTGGGGTAGCTCCTGCTGCTGATATACCAGGAATTAGTCCTGTAGCAGTAAACCCCAACACGCAGGCAAACATAGGACGCTGGGAGCGATATTGTTGTAACCATCTCTCAGCGTGGGGCAATTGTGTATAGGCACGAATCATAGTTTTTAGAAGAAGCTTCAGCTCATCATCTTGTTACAGATTAGCTGACAGAGCATAGACTAGAGTAATATAACTCAATAGTATTCGAGCTTTAGAGCTTATGTTAACAAATACCACTTCTCGTTATGTAACTCGTAATCCTAAAATTTTGCATGGGGAACCAATCATCACTGACACAAGGACACCCGTTAGAGCAATTGTAGAACTATGGAGAATGGGAACGATGCCCGAAGGGATTCCATTACAACTCCCTCATTTGACATTAGCTCAGGTATTTGATGCTTTGAGTTTCTATCAGGATAATCAGTCAGAAATTAATGATTATATTGAACGTAATCGTGTACCTGATGAGTTAGTGCATCCTTTGGTAAAAGCTTCTATGGCGAAGCCATGAAGCTATTTGCAACGATTTATTGTTATCCCTAGAAAAGATGCTTATGAGATTGTGCAACGAGTCATGATTCTACTTGATGGGTTAACTGCTGATGAAATAGCCAATCAATTACTTTACGCTTAAACTCTTAGTGGATTAGATGGCAGGCGACAAAGCGATCGCTAATTGATTCAAGCATAAAAATCCCAAATAACCATGGGAGATGTCCCCTCGGTGCGTTAAGAGAGAAATCTAATTCTTCAAATTGCTTCCAACGATGGGATAATTGTAAAATATTGTAGGTGCGCCAGCCGACGTGATCGCCAAATAGACTCCAGGCTTCGCCTTTATCCCAACGACTACTCTCACACTGTTGCCAAATCTGTTGCTGGACGCTAAAACCAAAGTTGCCATGACTATATTTGCGCCATAGTCGATCAATAATCGCCATATCTTCACAAGGAAATGCCTGAATATCTTGCTCCTTCAATTGATATACCAGATTCCTATATGGTGTCTTGCCAGATGCTTTGAGCATTAGGTCTTTAGTGAGGCGATCGGCTGCTTGCCATTGCTTCTGTTTGAGTAAATCTTTCAAAGGCGTATAGTTAACCCTGGCAGATGAGAATAGTTGTAATGCCAGTTTGGCTCTAGGTTGTGGTTGGGCGTACAAAATATCATAGGCAGCCCACTGCACCTGTTCAGAGCGATCGCGCAAGGCTCGAATTACTAGATCCAAGCCCTGCTGGCCGTGCTGCATGGCCTCTGTCAAAGCCGCAATGCGATAGTCAATCTCATCGGTTTGCAGCCGCCGCCTCACTCCATCGATTCCTCCCAACACAAAGCTTGTCGAGGGAATATACGCCTGTCCGCCTAGGACGACATCAGATGGTTGGGGGCGCTTCCCTACGGGATGCGTATCGCCGCGATCGTGCTCGCTCATAGGGATGGATTCCTCCCAGATTTTTTTAGAATCTCCCTTGCCATTTTCAAATAGTCCTGAGTGTCATTCAGTCTGTCCTGGTTTTGGCCTGGTTTCATTTCTAGTGGGATAGCTTCAGGGATAACATCTATAGTCGGAGGTGTTGATTCTACACTGCCAAGAAATTGCGATCTCCCAGAAGTAAGCATCTTCGGTGTGTAGAGTAAATAGATAATGCGATCGCCGCTTTCCCAAGCAATCTCAGCTGGGACAATTTGGATGCGCTCTTTGCGCTCAAACACAATCGGTAGCAAGTTGCCAGAGTTATAGAGATTATTAAATTGTGATAGTTCCAGATCGCTCTCTTCAGTAAGCGTTACCTCCCCCAAGCGGATTTCCTGTAAGCTCACATGCTGATTCCAAGATTTGATCGGAACTCTATTCCCAAATGCCTGTTGAATATCTTGATGGTTGCTATCCTCTTTCACGTAGACAGCGAAAACTTTGGGTGGGCGAAATTCTTCCACTGCTCTCTGGGCCAAGACTAGATTGACATCGGTATTGATCGTTAGAGCAATAAAAGTACCCACGGCATCCAGTCCGGCCTCGGCCAAAGCTTTCATATCTAGGCCATTACTCACAAATGCAGGGATACCGAGTGCGATCGCCTGTTTGCAAGATTCTGCACTAGTATCGACCAATGTTACTTTCTGGCCATTACTCTGAAATAAGCGTGCCACCAGTAAGCCCAGCGGATTACCTCCTACAATTACGACTCCCGACGCTTCTGCTGCGCTTAATCCTAGTAATTTTGCTACCCACTTTGCGGTTAAACCCTGCAGAAATACAGTCATGGCAATCGTTAAAAATACGAGCGCCTTAATCGAATCTCCACCATTAACGCCGCGATCGGTCAGCACGATCGCAAATAGAGAGGCTACCGATGCTGCCACAATTCCCCTGGGGCCGCACCAGGCGATAAATGCCTTTTGCCGCCAGGTAAAACTGCTATTCCAGGTGCAAACGAGCACATTTAACGGTCGCACGATCGCCATCATCACCAATACGGTTTGCACCCCACCCCAGCCCAGTACAAAAATACTCGGAATTGAGAGATTAGCGGCTAGCAATACAAACAAGACGGATACCGTGAGAACCGTAAGTTGACCTTTGAATTTGAGCAGCAGTCGCTGATCGGGGACAGATGAGGCTCTCACCACAATTCCCGCTAAAACTGCGGTCAGCAAACCCGATTCGCTCTGAATTGACTGTGCTAAGCCAAATAAACCCAGCACCGCCGCTACTACGACAGAACTTTTGAGATCGTCCGCTAAAAACTGCGATCGCTTCAGGAACCAACTCAACAACCAGCCACCTGCCGCACCAATACCGCCGCCAATAGTCAGCCGAACTAATAAATCCAGCACGATCTCCGATGTACTGGCATCGCTTTTGAGGACAACGTCCAATACTACGACTGCCAAGATTGCACCCAGAGCGTCAATTAAGACCCCTTCTCCCTCT
>JANMRU010000263.1:0-1168 GCA_031388585.1 Pseudanabaena sp. SOY_30_concoct_251
AGGACAGTCTCTGCATGGACTTGTGGATCATATTACCGATCCCCATTGGCGTGAAATCTTTTTGCTAACTACAAGTATGCTCCGCAGTGCCGATGGTTTAGTGCAATTAATGAAACATCAAATTGATGCCATAGTCGCCCAAGACCCTTTATTTACAAGAGTTTTTGACTTGGGCAAGTCAAAAATCGCAACAAGATATAACTGAAACTAAACCAGCTACAGATCGGGCATTTTATCTTGCTCTAACCCGCACACCTCATCTAGTCACTCATTTTGCCCTAGCTTGCACCTTAGACCAGGGAGCTTTTTTGGATATGGCACTCGATGAATTACTACGAGAATCGACGCTAAAAAAAAGTCCAGACTTTGCCTATGTCCATGCCTGTAGTGAAGCTCTTAGTAATATTTTAGGGATTGTCCTAGATTTAGGATTTCATAAATCTCTGCAACAACTCAGCGATCAACTGCCTAATAGCAATCACACGAAAGCCAGTTTTGATAGATGGTGTCGCAAAAACTATGCGGCTTGGGTAGAGCAGTTGCGTGAGGCGATCGCCACCCATCGAGATATCAGTAATCAATGGGAATTCGATCTCGCGCAACAACAAGTATTACAACGCTACTATGAGGCTAATCAATTGCTGCTCGATTGCCTCAATAGCAATTGCGAAATTACAGCCAGCATCAGAGAAGAAATCGAAGCAACCTTCCTGTTACCGCAAAAAGAACTGGAAAAGCGAGAATGGGAGTAACTATACGTTTTGTAACGAAGTCAATCAATTCACTTTTCTCACTCACTAAATCAAACACGGCTTTGACAAGGTAGTTGGAGAAACATTTTAGGAAAAAATTGATGACTACACCAACAACTGAGCAAACACCAATTCATTCTGACGAGATCAACACTGCGCATGGTCATACTGTAGACGGTGAAGGATTGCTCAATAATTATGCGATCGAGCCAGAGATGTACGAAGAAGACGGCGGCGCTCTATCGTCTCAAGCATCTGACACCGTTACAGTAGTAGATGTTTTTCCTTCGGAACTAGAAGCTAAAGCTGCTGTATTGGAAATGGAACACAAAGGTTTGCGTACCGATCAGATTGCGATCATCGCTAAGAACTATAAGCAAGAACCAGAAAACTCAATGAACTGGGAGCATATCAAT
>JANMRU010000286.1:0-14200 GCA_031388585.1 Pseudanabaena sp. SOY_30_concoct_251
AAAATAGCCAAGCGCGTTAACCCTGCGGGCTTGCTGATTGTGATGCCCTATACAAACTTTACGCCAGGTTCATGGCGGATTGAATGTTCAGAGATAAATGGGCTAGAGCATAAGGAGTCGCAATATACTCCTTGGTTGGTAAGTGTACAGCTTGAAGTACAGTCAATATCCACAGAACTAGCTTGTGATTGGTACTTGAACCTGTCGATGCCTAATCCAGATGAGCAGAGCGATCTGCAAGAGCATGGACTTGAGATTGAATCCCCATCAGCTGAATCCGAGCAGACTTCTGAAACAGATACCGATGGAGAGGCGATCGCAGATCGCTCTGAGTTAGTGTTAGCTGAATGTAATACCTCAGAGGGGGAATTAGCTTTACCTATCGATGCTCAAAGCTTAGCAAGCCTCAATGAAATTTCCGCTAAATCGCATGTAACTGAGGCGATCGCTGTAATTCCCCCTGCACTGCCATATAACTTGATTGCACTTAACCAATCTCAATATCTTGTAACTGCGGCACAGATGCCGATTTTGTCTGGGCAGTCTTATTTGCCAGGAGAGTTAGAAGTTGTATTAAGGAATCCTCAAGATCTTGAGACGGTTATTTCTGCCCGATTTGCGCTTGGGGCTTTGGGCGATCGAAGCGAGCCAATTAACTTTAGCTTTGAACTATGCGTTCCCGTACAAACTTCTCAGGTGATGATTGGTGAGGTAAAGTTACACCCATCTGTTGGTGTTGTTACAGATAGTCAACCGCATATCTATTCCCAGGCGATCTCACTCACTTACCAATCCCCTGATATTTTGGCGGAGGTAGCGCAGGAAATTACCACCGCCTCGCAACTGCAACTAGCAAAACTGCAATCTGAGCTATTCGATGCATCTACCCCATCTAGACCGCTGCCTCAGGTGGGGAGCGAGCATAATTTATCGAATCTCAAGCTCCCGCAATTACCTCTAGAATCAAGCCCAGTAAGATCTACTAACGAGCAAAAAGGAACAGAATTTACTAGTTCGCCTAAATTACCACAGCTGCCTAGAATAGCCCCTTTACCAGGATATAGAGCTCAGTTGGCACTGAGCGATCGCAGTCCAGATAAAAGTATGAGTGAGATTTCAGAAGAAACACAGCCCAACATAGAGGTGTTAACTGGAGATTTAGAAATTTCATCTGGATTTGAGGTTGTTTCGATGGGTGAGTCTAAAAGCTTGGTGGAAGATTTGCCAACAGATACTCTGGTGGATCGTCAACCTCAGGCAATATTTAGTGAAACTGAAGAACAATCAATAGTTACTTTGCAATCTCCCCTAATCAGCGATCGCTTCCTAGATAAGCTGCAAGCAATTTCTAGGGAATCAGTTAATGAAAGCCTGATCGAGCAACAAGTCAACGAATTTATTGATGCAGAAGTAGAAAAGCTGGAATCTGAAATCGACAAGTCGCTTGGCCTTGAGGATCTGGACAATGCGTTTGAGCAGATGCTGATTGCTGACGAACTATTGGTAGGTTCAGATGTTCAAATAGAAGCTGAGGCTGAGACTTCGCCTATTCCTATTAGTCAGGGCGTGGATACAATGGAGATACCAACAGGTGTAACGAATGTAACTCATACCGAAAGCTCAGAAAATTTGTCTGAGCAAGACACCGCCGAGTCACAACTTCCTTTGCCTGAGATCATCTATCAACAACCAGAGAGTAGGACAAGTGATGCTGTGTACGAAATACTTGCGGCTAGTCAAGTTATCGATCGCTCCACAGCCAATAACAACTCAGGCGTTTGGCCGACTCTTGGTACTAATGAGCCAGTACCTTTACCCATATTAGAAATACCTCAAGGTGAAGCGGTCTCTGGTGTAACCTTCCCAATCCTAATTAAGTTGCCTGCGATCGCGCCAAAGTTATTTGTCAAGTTTTGGGTTAAGGACTGTCAAACCAGGCATATCATTGATGGACCGCGCTGGTTAGTTGATTTTCAGACGGAAAGCGATACTAATTTTATGATGGCAAGAACACCAATTACCTTGCCATTAGGGACTATGGAAGTGGCTTTCGAGGCGATCGCGGTTGAAATGCAAACCCAAAGAGAAAGCCGCAAGACTAGCACGACCAGGTCTGTTACCTTACCAAATTTGGTGCAGGAAAATGATGTTGACTTCGAACTTCCTTAATTGTTAGCTGTAGGGATCGCAAATATTGTGCCTAGAAGGTCACTATACTTCTAAATCGAAAAATCTAAATAGGATTGGCAGAGTTGTGAATTAAGTTGGTAAACTTAGTCAAAATCCTGCTGTAGATAGTTATATTCAAGTATCTTGTAATAAAACTATACAATATTTGTCTCGTAACGTATACTACGAAGGGTTGCGAAAACCGTTGACCTAAATTTTTACTGGTAGCTACTCAGGCTACTTAATTTAATATCATACGTTTGTTACCTGGTTACCAAGGAGTGTGTGCAATGCAGCAGACAGGGAGAACCCTGACTGTTCCGCTGGATTTGATGGGAGCTCCCGACGCATTTAATCCAACGTTAGTTTTATTTTTTGGGTCTATTGTGTTGGGGCTTTCCTCGACTGCGGGATACTGGGCTTGGGATTGGCCTCATTGGTGCGTATTTGTTGCTAACTTTGTAGCAATGTATGTGCTAGGCACAGTAATTCACGACGCCTCGCATGGAGTCGCTCATCGCAATCGGGCTATTAATGCTGCGGTTGGGCACGTGTCAGCCGTCTTACAAGGATTTGTCTACCCAGTGTTTACGAGAGTTCACATGCAACATCACGCGCATGTGAACGATCCAGAGAACGATCCAGATCACTTTGTCTCTACCGGTGGGCCTTTGTGGTTAATTGCCGTTCGCTTTTTCTACCATGAGATCTTCTTCTTTCAGCGTAGACTGTGGCGTGGATCTGAATTGTTTGAGTGGGCAATCAGTCGTTTGATTCTAGTTATCGTCCTTCTTGGTGGCTACCAGTTTGGCTTTTTAAGCTATATATTAGGCTACTGGTTTGTTCCTGCTGGGATTATGGGGCTAGCTTTGGGCTTGTTCTTTGACTACTTGCCCCACCGGCCCTTTAAGGAAACTAGCCGTTGGCACAACGCGAGGGTTTATCCTGGTTGGCTGCTAAACATTATGCTCCTGGGGCAGAACTACCATCTTATTCATCATTTATGGCCTTCTATTCCTTGGTACAACTATCAAGCTGCCTATTACCAGATGAAACACCTTCTGGACGAAAAGGGTGCGCCCCAAACCCTTGGTTTATTGAGGTTCCCTGATTTTGGCAGCTTTATCTATGATGTGTTTTTGGGCATCCGCTTCCACAAACATACAAAGCCAGATTCTGCTCCAGCTAATGAATCTAACAAGACTTAGTTCTCTTCTTCCAGATTTGAGCTACCCGAAAGGCTGCGATCTAGATCCTTTCGAGTCTCCATTTGTTTGAGAAAGTAACCAGTCATCATCGCCGAACCTAGCAATCCTGCTAGGTTTTCTCGATCTGTGGTGATTTGAACGTTAAAGCTTTGATGTGGAAGCATTCCTACAATATTTTGAATATTCTGAGAAATAATTTGCTTTACTTCTGGACTGACAGATTGAGCCACTTTTGCAAGTGTTTCAGGTGATTGATCCTGTAGATAAGCGAGCAGTGTATTTTTGTTTTCCTTCGTGTCATCTAGGTCGTCTAAGTCAAACATGCTTGGCACTCCCGATTTACTCTTAAATACTTTGTGACTTAATATATTTTTACACTGCTTCAGAATTTAATCGAAGAGGGGAAAACCGACATCCTCTTTTAGGGTATTCTCAGCAATATCTTTAAAGTATATCCACAGGAATACGACCTAATCGTCAGACTGTAACTTGTGTCAAAATAGTAACGAATTAAGTATTTTATGTAGTTGCAATGCCCACCACCTCGCCCACCACTACTCCGATCAAAGTGTCCAAGCAAAAGCTCAAGAATCCGCCCTTAAAGGTACATAAACTGGGCGATCGCGTTTTACGGCAACCGGCTAAACGGGTAAGTAAAATCAATGTTGAAATTCGTACCTTGGCAATGGAGATGCTTCAGACCATGTACAGTAATGACGGGATTGGCCTGGCGGCACCACAGGTGGGTGTGAATAAGCAGGTGATCGTGATCGATGTAAATCTTAAGGAAGAGGATGTTCCGCCGCTGGTATTAATCAACCCAGAACTGATCTCTTTGGGCGGAGCGATTGTAGTAGGCGAAGAAGGTTGCCTCAGCGTGCCTGATGTCTTTCTTGATGTGCAGAGGCCAGATGAAGTTACTGTAGCCTTTCGCGATGAGGACGGTAGACCTCAAAAACTGACGACAAATGGCTTGCTGGCTAGAGTAATTCAGCACGAGCTAGATCACCTGAATGGAGTTATGTTCGTAGATCGCGTCCAGAATGTGATCGCCTTGGGCAAGGAATTCGATAAGTACGGATTCTCGGTAAACGACGTACAAGCAGTCAAAAACTAGCGCGATCGCAGGTTTTTTGCATTGATCTCGAAAATTTTAAGATTTACCTGTTTCTGGGAATTTAGCCTTGATATAAGCTGTCGTCCCCATAGAGTTTAGCTCTGTCTGTTTGGCGAGGACTGAATTGGCTAGTTCTTGGCGGTAGACTTGGACGCGATTTAATAACTCAGGTTGAGATGTCGCTAAAATCTGTACCGCTAGCAATCCGGCATTTTCGGCGTTGCCGATCGCTACTGTAGCCACTGGAATTCCCTTCGGCATTTGCACGATTGAGTAGAGCGAGTCTACGCCATTAAGTTGCTTTGTAGATATGGGTACGCCAATTACGGGTAGCGGTGTAAGCGCTGCTACCATGCCCGGCAAGTGCGCTGCGCCGCCCGCCCCAGCGATAATGGTGCGGATACCCCGTTCGTGGGCATGTTTGGCAAATTCCACCATGCGATCTGGTGTGCGGTGGGCGGAGACGATTAGAACTTCGTGGGGAACGTTAAATTCCTGACAAATCGCGATCGCTGCTTGCATGGTGGGTAGATCGGAGTCGCTGCCCATAATAATGCTGACCTGTGGTGCGTTATGTGGGGTGTCAGGCATGAGGTAAAACCTTATGTAATGCCGCAATTAGACTATCAACGCTGGCTTTGTTACTGTTATAGCCCATTAGTCCGACGCGCCAAACCTTACCCGCAAGTTCGCCTAATCCACCACCGACTTCGATATGGTGTTCGAGTAGCAACTGCCGTGCGATCGCTTTGCCATCAACTCCTTCGGGAATGCACACTGTGGTTAATGTTGGTAGGCGAAACTCGCGCTCGACATGCAACTTCAGTCCGATCTCCTCTACCCTCTGCCAAAGATATTCGACATTTTGCTGGTGACGTTGCCAGCAGTTTTCTATTCCCTCCTCCGCAATTAAACGCAGAGCTTCACGCAGGCCGTAGTAGAGGTTGATCGGAGCTGTGTGATGGTAGACGCGATTGCTATCCCAATACTTACCCAACAGCGACATATCCAGATACCAGTTCGCGACCTTAGTTTGACGCTGTTGTAATTTGGCGATCGCGCGATCGCTCATCGTAAATGGTGAAGCTCCAGGCGAGCAACCCAATCCCTTCTGACTGCAACTGTAGGCTAGATCTACACCCCACTGATCTAAAAAGATGGGAACGCCACCCAGACTAGTAACCGTATCTAGTAAAAGTAGGCAGCCAAATTCCCGACACAAATTGCCAACCCCTGGAAGGGGTTGACGCGCACCCGTTGAGGTTTCGGCATGAACCAGGGCCAGGATGGTTGGACGGTGGATTTCCATCGCCGCGCGTAGTTCGGCCAGACTAAACACCTGTCCCCAAGGCTTCGTAATGGTACGCACATCCGCACCATATCTACCCGCCATATCCACAAGGCGATTGCCAAAATATCCAGCCACACCAATCAAAACGACATCACCTGTTTCTACGGAATTAGCGATCGTGGCTTCCATGGCTGCTGTACCCGTGCCGCTCACTGCGATCGTTAGAGAGTTTTCTGTCTGCCATGTATAGCGTAGCAGTGCCTGAATCTCATCCATGAGTGTCAAGAAAGCAGGATCGAGATGCCCCACAGGGGCTTTGCTCATGGCATCAAGAACTGCAGGATGGGCATTAGAAGGGCCAGGGCCTAGGAGCAGTCGGGCAGGCATTTCGAGCGGTGAAAGTTGCAGCCGTTGACTGTTGTTAATCGCGCTTGCTTGAGTCATTACCAACTTTGGTTAAATAACGAATAAAAAAGAGATACCTATTTCAGTATCTCTAAGTATAGATTTTAAAAGGAGTGAACTATATCGAAATCAATGAAATTGACATCAATCGATACTAATATTTCTAATTACTAATTAGACGCTAACGGTGACGCGCTTCTTAGGATTAGAGAGTTCGCCCTTAGCATAGCGAGCTGCAAAAGTATCAAGATCCATGACTTTGATTTTGCTAGCTTTGCCAGCGGAATCAAATTGTCTATAGCGATCGCTACATACCTTCTGCATGTATGTGATTGAGGGCTTGAGGAAGTGACGAGGATCGAATTCCGCTGGAGCCTTGGCTAGAGCCTCGCGCACAGCCGCCGTGATTGCTAAACGGCAGTCGGTGTCAATATTAACCTTACGCACGCCATTCTTGATACCCTTCTGAATTTCTTCTACAGGTACGCCATAGGTTTCAGGGATCTGACCACCAAATTTGTTGATTAACTCAAGTAGATCTTCAGGTACAGAAGAAGAACCGTGCATGACCAGGTGAGTATTGGGCAAACGACGATGGATTTCGGCAATGCGATCCATCGCTAGAACTTCACCAGTGGGCTTGCGGGTAAACTTGTAAGCACCGTGGCTGGTACCGATCGCTACAGCTAGAGCATCAACTCCAGTTTGCTCGACAAAGTCAACTGCTTCATCGGGGTCGGTCAAAAGCTGATCGTGGGAAAGTGTGCCTTCAAAACCGTGGCCATCTTCTTTATCTCCCTTCCCAGTTTCCAGAGAACCAAGGCAGCCAAGTTCGCCTTCAACACTCACGCCAACAGCATGGGCTACTTCGACAACCTTGCGAGTAACTTCGACGTTGTACTCATAGCTAGCAGGAGTTTTAGCGTCTTCTTCTAGGGAACCGTCCATCATGACGCTAGTAAAGCCGTGGCGAATAGCTGAGTAGCAAGTGGAAGGGCCATTGCCATGATCCTGGTGCATGGCGATTGGAATATTAGGATAGGTTTCTACCGCTGCCAAGATCAGGTGCTTCAAGAAAGATTCACCGGCATACTTGCGTGCACCACGAGAAGCTTGCAAAATCACTGGGCTATCATTTTCAGCTGCTGCCTGCATAATCGCCTGGATCTGCTCCATATTATTAACGTTATATGCGGGAATACCATATTCATGTTCAGCGGCGTGATCTAACAACAACCGCATTGGTACTAATGCCATACAAAACTTCTCCTGTCTTAACGTGTAGTTCGGGTGATTTGGCTAAAAACAATCTTAAATCATTTTTAATAATTCTCGCATATTGCATATTTCTCTGTTAAGGATTTTTCTGGGTAATTCCTGTCAGTATCAATTGAAGAGGCAAGTTAGCTTGTGAGATCTTGCTGGCGATCGGCAGGGCTGCTCGTGTTGGCTTAAATTAGACACAGTGGAATTCGATCGCTGAGTAAAGTTGAATGGGTAATCTAGGTAAAATAAGGGTTAAGATAAGTTAAAAGATAGGACACTAAGAGAGTGTTTTATGATACCGCAAACCCACCGAAACCTTAATTCCTCAGTGAATCTAAGTTTGCGACAGATATTGGCATCTGTTGATGCTTTGAGCTGCCCTAATTCGCTTAATTTTCATTTACATACAGTCTTCTCTGATGGCAAACTAAACCCGGAAGACTTGATCGATCAGGCGATCGCGCTGAATATGTCCCACCTGGCAATTACCGATCATCACACAGTAAGTGGTTATTATCAGGCGGTTAGGCACCTAAACAATTTTACTAGGCATAATACTTCCAGTCAAACTTTGCCGCGTCTATGGGCTGGGATAGAGGTAAATGCCAGCCTTCTATTCACTGAGGTACATATTTTAGGCTATGGGTTTGACCCCGATCATGCAGCCATGCACCCCTATTTACAGGGAAAGACTACTGCTGGACTTGATTACCAAGCCGTAAGTGCGATTAATGCCATCCATAGTGCTGGTGGTCTTGCCGTCCTGGCTCATCCCGTCCGCTATCGTCGCAGTCCTGAGGAACTAATTCCGGCGGCGGCAGCTTTGCACATTGACGGTGTGGAGACCTATTATGGCTATGAAAATAGTGACCCCTGGCAGCCAAGTCCTAGGCAAACAAAATTAGTTCAGAGGTTAGCTGAAGCCAACGGATTACTCTGTACCTGTGGCACTGATTCACATGGATGCAAGATCACCAGACGCTTGTGAATTTAGAGAGCTTGGGATCTGGCTGTACCAGTTTTACTAGTTGCCGATCGAAGTACTGCTGTCGAAATGCTAATTCGTTAATGGTGGTAATGAATCTTTGTACAGCATTGTTGGCTTGCGTGGTGGAGCCAATAGCCACTTCTCCACTTGCAAAATCAGGATCTATTAGTTGTATTTTTAGGATTTGCTCGTGAAGTGAAATCTTCCAACCGCAAGATGATAGAGCATCTAGTCCAAATTGCAATATCGTGAAATCGGCAATATTCAGTTTTGCCCGTAGTTGATTGAGTGCGATCGCACCGCCAGTCCGAGTTAGATATTTTGCGATACCGACAAGTATCTTCCAAGTATTTATGCCATTGGTTTCCCTTGGTGGGACATAGGATAGGACTAAGGGCTTTTGCGCGATCTCAGCTTCAGAAATCCAGCGATCCAAATCTTGCCAACTGGTAGGACAGATATCGCAAATTATTGCCTCTGTTGGTAAAGGCAGCGATCGCCGATCGCGCCAGTCGATTACTGTGACTGAATTCGCTACAGTTTTATCTATTCCTACCGCGATCGCTCTTTCATTCAGCTTTTGATGGGATGCATCTGAATCAATGTCTAAATCAATAAAATCAATCAGGCGGACTTCGTAGGATTTTTTATAGGTGTTATCGACTAATTCCACGATCGCATCGCACGCTCTCTCAGGTAACTCGTAACTGTAATGCCCCCACCAGTCACCGCCAATTTCACCTGTGGCATCGACCAGGGTAAATCGCGATTTGATGTACTCCACCTTTTGCCCTTTGGCATTTTTGATATTGGCGTTAGTTTTATCCTTAAAGCGGCAATTTTGAATCAGGAAGCGGGGGGCAGGATTACCCATGCCATAGGGTTCCAGTAACTTAGTTTGCCGAAATAAATTTTGCCCCAGATCGGCAATCTGGAGTTTGAGATCGATCGCTACGGCACGAGTTTGCGTCTGGTGATACTGCTGCCAGAAGCGGTGATTGAGGGCTTCACGCAGTAGAGGGATATTGATTGTAGGTAGGCTCAGCCCTGCGGCGAGGGGATGCCCGCCAAAACTGGTGAGTAGATGCTCCTGTCCCTTGATTAACTGGTATAGATCGATGCCAGCGGGCGATCTCGCACTGCCCCGCGCTAATTCGTCTTCGCTGTTACATAGAATCGTGGGACGGTCATAGGTATTGGCAATCTGTCCAGCCACTAGACCTAAAATCCCCACAGGCCATTGCGCATCCTCAAGCACGAGAATGCCCGTCGTAGATAGATCGACCTGGCTAATTTTTTGCTCAACCTGACTTAATATGCGTTTTTGAATGGCTTTGCGTTGGGTATTGGCTAACTCTGCTAGCTGGGCTAGTTCTCGGCAAACTGCATCATCTTTGCTGGTGAGCAACTCAACGCATTTACGCACGTCGCCCCAGATGCGGCTAATTGAGTTGAGTCGAGGTGCAATGCCAAAGCTAATATCAATGGCGCGATCGCCTGCTTTTTTGCACTGTTCGAGTAGGTATTTGATGCCTGGACGACGCTTTTGCCTGAGAACTTCAATGCCCCTCTGTGCCAGGTAGCGACAGTCCCCTACTAGTTGGACGAGATCGGCAACTAGACCGATCGCGACGAGATCGAGTAAGTTCTCTAATGGTTCAACTGGCTGACCATCTGGCATCACTTCATACAGGGCTTCTACTAACTTAAATGCCACTGCCACACCCGACAAATTGTAGAGTGGGTGGGAGCTATCCAGGTAACGCGGATTTACGATCGCCACTACGGGCGGACGCTGTTCCGGTAAAGCATGGTGATCGGTCACGATCGCATCAATACCGAGAGAATTAGCATAGCCAATCTCTACTGCATTTGTACTACCTGTATCGCAGGTGATAATTAGCTGGCAATCGCTGAGCGAATCGATGCCCTGGCGTGATAATCCATGGGATGCGGTTAGGCGATCTGGGATGAAATAAACTAATTGCCGATCCTTTGGGAAAAACTGTCCCAATCCTTCCCAAAGTACGGCTGTGGCGGTAATGCCGTCGGCATCAAAGTCACCCCAGATTGCAATTTTCTCACCTGCATCAAATGCTTGTTTAATTCTGGTTACGGCTTGAGTCATCTCTGCGCCAAAAGCCAAACCACTGGTAGGCGTGTACGCCTCACAATTCAGGAAAGCTTCGACGCGATCGCGCGTTTGCCAACCCCTCTGCCAAATTAACTGCGCGGCATAAATACCCGTGCGATCGACTAACCACGACGGCGGCTCTACTGGTTCGATTAACTGCCATTTACTGGTGCTATTCACAGGAATTTTTCTGGATGAATTGCGATCGCGGGAATGATTGCTTCATATCTATCCTAAAGGTTTAGGGTTAGGTATAGATGTAGAGGTGCTACCCTCGTCTTCTGCGATCCCTTCTTCACAACGATGCCACAGATCCTCGCTAGGTCATGATTGGCTTTCTGGCTGTGTTTGAATGGTAGGCTGCTAGGTGTATCATTGGCTCTACGACAATCTGTTCAGCACATGACAGCCCATCACCAACTCTCAAATTTTATCTGGCAGGTTGCCGATCTGCTGCGCGGCCCGTATCGTCCCCCTCAATACGAACGGGTGATGTTGCCTTTGACGGTCTTGCGGCGGTTTGACTGTGTGTTGGCTCCGACGAAGGTAGAAGTCCTGAAAGCCTACACAAAATGGCAGGATAAGCCGGATGCGATGCGGGATCCAATTCTCAATCAAGTTACGGGTGAGCGGTTTCATAATCATTCGGAATTTAGCTTTGAGGGTACGGATGATGGTTCGGGGAATCGCAAAGGGGGATTGAAGGGCGATCCAGACAATATTGATAAGCATTTGATTAGCTACATCAACGGCTTTTCCAAGAATATTCGCGAGATTTTCGATCGCTTTGAGTTCACAGCAGAAATTGAAAAGATGCGGGAGGCAAATATTCTGTATCTGGTGGTTTCCAAGTTTTGTGAAATTGATTTGCACCCCAATGTAATGGACAACATTGAAATGGGGTTGCTATTTGAGGACTTGATTCGGCGATTTAATGAATTAGCAAATGAAACGGCTGGGGATCACTTTACGCCAAGGGAGGTGATTCGGTTGATGGTGGATTTGCTGTTTGACCCCGATGATGCAGTTCTGACGAAGCCTTTGATTTGCAAGATGTTAGATCCCACATGCGGTACAGGTGGAATGTTGGCGGAGGCGCAGAATTATTTACGTGAGAATAATGCTGAGGCAAAGTTGTATGTGTTTGGGCAAGATTTTAATCCGCGTGCCTATGCGATCGCCGCGTCAGATCTTTTGCTCAAAGGCAATGATAAGAGCAATATCCAGTTTGGCGATACGTTGATTAACGATCAGTTTCCGAATGATAAGTTTGATTATTTGATTGCAAATCCGCCGTTTGGGGTGGATTGGAAGAAGCAGCAATCAGAGGTTAAAAAAGAGCACGATCGCTACGGGTTTGCGGCGCGGTTTGGGGCGGGGTTGCCAAGGGTGAATGATGGTTCACTGCTGTTTTTACAGCATATGGTGAGTAAGTTTGAGCCAGTTGACCTCAAGCAGAAAAAGAATGGGTCGCGGTTGGCAATTGTGTTTAATGGGTCGCCGCTGTTTACGGGTGGTGCGGGGAGTGGGGAGAGTGAGATCCGTAAGTGGGTGATTGAGAATGACTGGCTAGAGGCGATTGTGGCGTTGCCGGAGCAGATGTTTTACAACACGGGCATTGGCACTTACATTTGGGTGGTGACGAATCGCAAGCAGAAGCACCGCAAAGGCAAGGTGCAGTTGATTGATGGGCGGGCGTTATGGCAGCTGATGCGGCGGAGTTTGGGGGATAAGCGGCGGTTGATGGGAGAGGCAGATATAGCGACGATCGTGCAGGAATATGGCGCGTTTGCGGAGACGAAGATCAGTAAGATTTTTGATAATCAGGATTTTGGCTATAATCGGGTGCCGATTGAGCGTCCGTTGCGGCTGGTGTATGAGATGACGCTGGAGCGCAAGAGTGAGTTTTTGGATGTGGTACCGCATTTGTTGGATGATGTGCAGGCGATCGAGAAAAAGCTAGGGAAGTCGCCTCGGACGGATTGGAATGAGTTTGATCGGTTGGTGAAGAAATTGCTTGAGGAGCGGGAGAGCAAATGGAAAAGCCCTGAGCTAAAGCTGTTTCGCTCGACCTTTACGGGCGTGGAGCCGGAGGCGGAGCCAGTGGTGTTAAAGCAGCGAAAGGTAAAGAAAGAGCCTCATGCGCGGGTGTGGGGTTGGTTTCCGGTGGGGGATAGGAAGTGGGAGTGTTTGTATGAGCCGGATACGAAGCTGCGAGATTATGAGAATGTGGAACTCAAGGATGAGGTGGTGCGGTATTTTTGTGAGGAGGTGGAACCCCATGTGGCGGATGCTTGGGCGGATGGGGAGAAGATTCGCAGCGCCTATAGAGGTGAATTTTAATCGCTATTTTTATCAGTATCAGCCGCCCAGACCCTTAGCCGAGATTGATGCGGATTTGCGGGAAATGGAAGAAAAGATCCTGCATTTGCTGCGGGAGGTGATTGGATGATTATTTATGCGAAAGAGCCTCTGAAATACTTGGCAACCATTAATGATGAGGCGTTAGCTGAACAAACCGACCCATGTCAAGAGATCAAGTATATTGACATTGGCAATGTAGATTCAAATGGCAAAATTAATGAGATAGCAGAATATAGATTTGAAGATGCTCCCAGTCGTGCTCGTCGTATTGTCCGTGATGGAGACATAATTATTTCGACGGTTAGAACTTACTTGCAAGCTATAGTTCCTATTGAGTCTCCGCCCAATAATCTGATTGTTTCTACGGGGTTTGCTGTAGTACGTTCAAAATACGAAAGACTGGATGCAAGTTACTGCAAATATGCCCTGCGTACGCCTGAATTTATTGGTGAAGTTGTATCGCGTTCAGTGGGCATTAGTTATCCAGCAATTAATGCATCTGATTTAGGCAGTATTGAAGTCTATGTACCACCACTATCTAAACAACGTCAAATTGCTGAGTATCTCGATCGCGAAACCCAAAAAATCGATGCTCTCATTGCTGCCAAAAAACGACTTTTAGAATTATTGGCGGAAAAGCGGCGCGCCTTGATTACCCAGGCAGTCACCCGTGGGTTAAACGCTGATGTCCCCCTGCGAGATTCTGGAATTGAATGGTTAGGCGAGATTCCAGAAAACTGGGAAGTCGTAAGTTTAAGTTTTCTTGGGAAAGTCAGAACTGGGGTAGCAAAGGGTCGAAATCTAGGAAAACGTGGAACAGTTGAGGTTCCTTATCTTCGGGTAGCTAATGTACAGGATGGTTATTTGAATTTAGAAGATGTCGCTACTATTGAAGTTTTGCCAGACGAGGTTGCTTCATTCAGTCTCCAGAAAGGAGATGTACTTATGAATGAAGGTGGTGATGCTGACAAATTAGGACGTGGTGCAGTTTGGAATGGTTTGATTGAACCTTGTCTACATCAGAATCATGTTTTTGCCGTAAGATGCCACAGCGTTGAACCTGATTGGTTAGCCACTGTAACTAGCTCAGATTATGCAAAAGCTTTCTTTGAGTCTCATGCCAAACAAAGTACTAACCTTGCTTCTATCTCATCTACAAACCTCAAAGAACTTCCAGTTGTCCTACCGCCTAGAGAAATTCAGCGGAAAATAGTTCAAGATTTACGTAATTCATTAGAGTTGTTGGGAAATAAAACTA
>JANMRU010000368.1:0-1666 GCA_031388585.1 Pseudanabaena sp. SOY_30_concoct_251
GGAACGTTCGGAGTCAATGTCAATGCAAGGGTTCTGACAAGCCACGCAGGCGCTTTGTTCCTTGCCTTCTTCATTCACAATCCGACACATGGACTGGGTAATCTGTTGTTCGCTGGTATGGGCTTTACTAGCTAGAAGTCCCGCTGGTTCGGCGTAAATTTTTTGTACGGGAGCCATGGGGCAGAAATATTGACACCAGGATTTACCACCATAGAGATAGCCAACGGTGATCGCCGCGATCATCGTGGTCACTAACCATATTCCCAACGCGAAGCGATCTGAGTTGATTAAGAGAATCCGACTGCATAACCCAACATAGAGCAAGCCAAATTGCAAGTATAAGTAATTGCGCCCTAGCCAAGAATCCTGCTTGACCTTGGCTAACTCGTAGCGTACTTTGCCAGTTTTGGGATCGGTGCGTTTATATTGCCGCTGCCAGCCCAAGGCTCTAGGTATTTGGGAGAGAAAAGAAAGTGGACAGATGCGCCGCCAGAGTTCGTGTCCAAATACCAGCAAGATAAAAATTGCCGAAGGTACAATCATACCCCAAAATATGGGAGCGCCCAGGGCATAGGGTTCTTCTTGCAAACAAACTCCTTGCACTTTCACGCAGGTGTTTAGGTTAAGCCTGAGCGGACTCCAGGGATGGTTTGGCTCAGTTACCCAAGCAGAAATGGGGTCGTAAAATAGGGACAGAATCAATAGCAACCAACCACTTGTTAGTAGCCATCTGACAACATGTATCTGCCGTTCGGGAATTTTTGTAAATATAGACATTAGTGATCGGTAGACATTCCGAAGTTATTATTTACTTGAAATAGCCACATGATAGATTCAGAACGCTAGACTTCGATATCGTCATGTTTAAAGCGATTGAATAGATAATCTAGAGCGTAATTTCGCAAATTGTAATATTCGGGATCTTCCATAATCTGGGTGCGATCGCGGGGGCGAGGAAAGGGAACGGTCAATACCTCACCAATCCCAGCCGCAGGCCCGTTGGTCATCATCACAATCCGATCAGCGAGGAACAGCGCCTCATCAATGGAATGAGTAACCATCAGCACGGTGCAACGGTGATCTGTCCAGATCTGTGTCAATTCCTCCTGCATCTCTTCCTTGGTGATCGCATCTAGTGCGCCAAATGGTTCGTCCAGTACCAGAATTTTCGGACGCAGAATCAGAGCGCGGGCGATCGATACACGCTGCTTCATCCCACCCGATAATTGCGTGGGTTTCTTCTCGGCAGCTTCCGCCAAACCTACCATAGCCAGGTGTTCCTGCACAAGTGCATCCTTCTCAACGTGAGATTTTTTGGGATGTACGGCATCGATGGATAGGTAGACATTCTCGTAGGTTGTCAACCAGGGTAAGAGCGCATAGTTTTGGAACACGACCATGCGATCGGGACCTGGCTTGGTAATGCGATTACCTTCCAATCGTACTTCCCCCTCAGTTGGAGTGGCAAAGCCGGACACGGTATTTAGTAGGGTTGACTTGCCGCAACCTGAGTGACCAATCACGCAGATAAATTCGCCCTCAGCGACGTTAAGATTAATGCCTTTAATCACTACATTAGAGCCCGATGGTGTGGGATAGACTTTGGTAACGTTATCCAGGATCAAGAAGTCGTCGCGATCGCCCTGTAAGGTAGTAGCTTTATTTG
>JANMRU010000380.1:0-7123 GCA_031388585.1 Pseudanabaena sp. SOY_30_concoct_251
GCCTGTAGATCGCCCTCAGAGGCATTTGTCCGCAGTTCGCAGGGAGATGCCGCCGCAAACGGCTCAAATCCTAACTGCCGAGCCGCCATAGAACTTGTCATATCTAAGCTCCTGAATATTAATGAAAAAAGATTAATTAAAAAATTTGCCCAGAACCCTAGACTACTGCTCATGCTGATCGATACAACATCAAGAGTATTCTATTGTTCTGGGCTAGAGATACCCTTAGCTTAGGGCATTAATGGCATAGTCAATGTAAGAGTTAGCTTCCAAGCCAGCATCGCCAGTAACACCATGGTTAGCTTTGACGTACTTGAGAGCTTCAACATACCAGCTAGGAGACAACTCAAAGGTTCTGTTGATTTCGGTCAGACCAGCAACCAGGTAGTCATCGATTGGGCCGGTACCACCAGCGATCAAGCAGTAGCTGATCATGCGAACGTAGTAACCGATGTCACGAGCACACTTCGCTTTGCCTCTAGGGCTTGAAGCGTAGTTGTTGCCTTGCATTTGGGTTGTGTAGGGGAATTTTTGGTACACAGCGTTAGCGGCACCGTCAGCTAGGCTTGCAGCCTTAGAGCTTAATGCTTTAGCAGCATCAAGGCTAGCAGCGGCGGTACGGAAACGACCAAATGCTGATTGCATTTCGGTGGCGCTTATAAAGCGTCCTTGGGAATCGGCGGCGGCGACTGCTTCGGTCAAAGGAGTTTTCATACTAGTAAATTTACCTCTAAATTATTTTGCAAAGTCGTTATCAGTATGTGTTTGGGGTTTGAAGTCCATTCAGGTGTAGCGATTAACCCACTGCGGAGGCAGCGCGATCAAAGTAGCCACCTAACTCAGCCATCAAAGAGCTGCAATCACCACGGGTGATACCGTTGGTATCGTTAGCGATCGCGATTGCGGCATCTTTCATTTTGCTAACGCCAGTTGCAACTGAACCACCAGGAACGCCTAGTGCAGAATAGGTCTCACGCAAGCCATTCAAGCAGCGATCGTCTAGAGCGCTCGAATCGCCAGTGAATACGGCATAGGTAACATAGCGGAGGATAATTTCCATGTCGCGGAGGCAAGCTGCCATACGACGATGGGTGTAAGCATTTCCACCTGGAGCGATTAGCTGAGGCTGCTCGTCAAACAAAGCGCGGCCAGCATTGGCAACGATTGTGGATGAGTTGGCAGTGATGCGGTTGACGACATCCATACGCTTGGAACCTTCTGCCACCATATTCTTGAGGGCATCAATTTGGGAATCACTTACGTATTCGCCTCTGGTGTCTGCTTGAGAAACTACTTTAGTAAAAGCGTCTAGCATTCAAAATTCTCCTGTTTTGACGTGATATTAAAAAATTCAAAGTTTGAAAGTTGATTTGGATATCGAGCTGTGAGTATTAATGAACATGCAAACATTTGCCTACAAATCAAACCTCTCTTAACAAGAGCATAATTTAAGGAGAGCGCAGCCCCGGCAGAGTCTGTAAGTTCAGAGCAACTACTGTAAAGCCCAAACAATTAAGTAAATATCCACAACAGCTCAGATCTCAAAGTTTCATCATTCCAGACGGTGAAATGTCTTGCAATGAGTAAACTTATTAAATCCGAATCTTAACTTTGGAAGTCAAGGTTTCAAACGCTTTCGAATGATCTCATTAGAACAATCCATTCGTGCAAAAATTGTGCAATTATTTCGAGATTATGCCCAGAGTTGGTTAAGAAATACTAAGCAAAACCCAGCCCTGATGAAGAGCCTTAATTAAGAAGCCTTCAGGATTATCAACAGTAGGGCGACGCTCTAGAAAGACAGCGATCGCTAATCTAGCGAGGCAACCATAGGAAAATTCGCAGGCATAAAATTACTTGTCAGAGGCACGAGTGAAAAGCCCCGCTACCCTTGTCTGAAAGGCCAGATCTGATGCAGTGGCGATCTCGACAATGGGTTCGATACTGGTACTGCGATCGCTACTTGTAGCAGACTGCTGTTGTAACTGCGCTTCGACGGCGGCAAGTCTTGCTTTTAAAGCTTTGATCTCTTCTGTTCGATCTTTTTCGATAATGCCGTTGTTAACTTTGTGGGCTACTGGCTTTAGTACTGCCGGATCTTCTGTCAGACCTAAACCCGATCGCAGCAGGGCAACCGTTGCTTCAGATATATTGGGCTGACCGCGTTTGTTAGCTCTAGAGTTAGTCAGAATAATTTGATGGGCTTTGGCATATGATTCGATCGCCTCCCAAAGCTCATTTGGAAGCCGCACGCTCAGCATTTTAGTTAGTGACGTTGTACTTGGGTTGGTTCCCATCGATCGTTCACCCAATCTGTCTTACAGAATTAAGTATAGGGGCTATGGGAGACTGTTTTGGAATTACTTGACATCTGTAAGAATCTGTCATACAGTTCATCCAGATGAAGTTAATCCCTTCACTGCACTCCTCTCAGGCACTTGGCAGCAACCCCACATTAAAGGACTAATACGCCCATGCTAATCAATACTCACAGTCACTTCAAGCGCTTTGCTCAAAAACACTCCTCCACGATCAATACGCTCTCGTTATTGGGTCAAATGTTATTGACGGCGATCGCTGTCATGTTCTTGCTCGCAATTTTAGGATGGGCTGCAGCAATTAGCTATGCGAGTGATTGGTGCGATCGCCTAGTAGAGTCATCATTAGATTCTGCTAATCCACCCCAATCAACGACTGTCATACAGTTGACACAACAAGAAGAGATTGTTCTCACAAAGACAGAGTTAATAGAAGATATCGCAGTTAAATCTTTAGAACCAAAGATTCCAGCACTGCTAGTTGATAAACCTGATACCACTTTCAGAAACATCAAAAAGCAAGCCACCAGAAATCAAATGGCACTGCAATCAATTTTGCGTTGATGTAAGTGCGATCGCCTTATAAACAATAAAAAGCCCCGCTATTGCTAGCAGGGTGAAATATTCCCTAAATTTGATTTGCGACTTTGCTACCAATTTGGTTATGAAGTTAGCTGCACTTAAATATTGCTAAAACGATTGGAATACAACGGCTCCTAGGATGCCTGTAGTGACGACAGCTACCAGGATGCTATTCCAAAACTGACCTGCGGCGGGATTAGATCCTAGTGCTGTGTCTTCCTTACTGGCGGTGAAGAATAGGGACCAGGCTTGGGTCGCACTTAGTGGAGCAAATTGATTAAAGTCTTCTCTGAATACAGTGGGGGTAAACAGGTTGCGGCCTTCGTAGTTAAAAGTGGTTTGCATGTGATTTGCCCGTTATTGTTGCTATGCGTTGGGATGGTGAATTCAAAAATACTGAACTATATGTTGAACAGCAACCAGATCAAGCCGTGTCCAGTGATTGCTTCTGTTGCGAGTAAGGAGACAAAGCCAATCATAGCTAGGCGACCGTTTAATTTCTCAGCGAAAGGAGTGAAGCCAGAGCGCTCAGTTTCTTCAACATACATCAGAGGCTCGATCGCATAGTTGTTGAGGACTCCTTCATTGTTAATTGTGTAGCTGCTGCTCATTTGTTTCTTCCTTTGCTTAACCTTATGCAACTAACTGTAACAAAACATTAGGTCAGAGTGGATCTAGCTGAAGACTAGTCTGAGAGGGAGTTTTAGCCTTCATAAAGACTTATGCAATTGGAAATATATACTGCGATGGATATCCTCATCAAAAAGTAAGAGCTGCCCAGAATCTAGGCATCACTGCTCAAGAACTCAAGTTCTGAGCTCAAAGCTAAAGTCGGCTAATGCAGACTAAGAAATATCCATAAGGTTAAAGCCTTTAGCAGCCTTTTACATAGCCATTTTAAAACTGGATCTTAGATCCAAGAATCCTTTATCCATAAGCTTTTCAAAGTGCTCTGAGAATGGGAAATGATTCATGTTGTGGCTCGTAGCGACTGGACGATCGCGGCGATCGTAACGGCGGGCAGCTCTAAATGGGGTACAGTGCCTGTATCCGGGATAATGTGAAAGAATTTTACTTGGGGACTCAAAGCGGCAAGTTGCTTGCCAAGGTTTGGTGTAGCAAAGTTGACTTTCTCACCCCAAAGAATAGCGGTGGGCACGCTCAAGGACGGGACGTAGTGCGCCAGATCGAAACTCATATTGCCCTTGAGAAAAGAGTAGGCCGCGTATTCTGCTCGGGGCTGTTGCCCGGAGATATAGTAGGCGTCGACCATCTCTTCGGTAACGCGCTTTTTATTAGCGAATAGGACATTTTCAAGGAATAACCGGATGGAAAGCGGACTGACGATGATTTGGCTGTAGAGAAGATAGTTGGTGATGGGTAGATTGCTGATGAGTTGAAATGCGTCACCGTTAAAGGTTTTGCCAAAATCTGAGAGTCCGGTCGGACACATCAATACCAGGCTCTGGAAGCGCTCGGGGAATTCGGTGGCCAGCCACAAACTCAAGCCGGCGACGACGCTAGATGCAACGACGATCGCAGGTTTAGGGCAGGTGGCATCAAGAAATTCGGCGATCGCGATTCGGTAGTCTGAGGATGCGTAACTGCGGGCAGTATGCTCGGAAAATCCCCAACCGGGCAGGTCTGGTGCCAGCACGCGCAGGTCGCTACTGAAGGCTGGGTAGACCTTCGACCACTCAAAGGATGAGGAGCCGCCCCCAAAGCCGTGCAAAAAGACAATCGTTCTTGCCGCAGCGGGATTGGCTTCGTAGTAGTTGACTTTGCCTCGGGAGGTGGATACCGTTCGACAAGAAAAGTTCGGTGGGCAGAACAGGGGGTGGGTCGGGAGCATAGCACTTGGGCACGGTGAAGGAATGCTGTTCAGGATAGACGAAGAGGTGGTGTTCCAGATCTGTTGAATGATATTGGTGAAACCTTTACTGCAGTCCACTCCAGGAAATCTAACCCATAGGTCTAGCACCACCTACAAGATTAACTGTTAAAGCTGGTCAATATCCAAGCATAGGTGACTAGAACCAAAATAGCTAAACCCATAAGAGTCTCCCTTTGTGCAGTCAGCCAATGCTGCCAGCCGTACCGGAAATAGGTAAAAGCGGCACAGCGTTCTTGAGCTAGCTCTGCCATCAACTCAGCTACTCTAGCACCTACTTCTGTTAGGGAAACTTCGCCTTGCTGGTAGGCAGCCTCTAAATGAACTACTCTCCGCCGCAAGCTGAGCGGAGAGTAGTTCATTCTAGATTGGCTCTAATCGCCGTAAAATGCTGCGATTGAAGAATTTCGCCCAGTTTTACCTCCGTTTCCAACAAACAAGCATGACCGCTTTCTGGGAGAAGCGTTTTTTGGGCATTGGGCAAATAACTGACTAATCTCTCTGCCTCAGCCTCTGAAGGCAGGAGTCGGTCAGCTCCTGCGGCCAAGATTAAAGCGGGCTGCTCAATGCGCTCTAGAGGCAGTTCCTCAAGGACAAACTGGCTGAGTAAAGAAAGCCTCCAAGCAGCACTTTCTGGTGTTACAGACTGCATGGCCGCCAATAAAGCTTGGCGACTTGGGCGAGAGACTCGCTGCGGTGCAATCAGAAATGGAAGCAGCCCCAGGGTTGATATGCGGTAGAGGGAATTTGGCAACCACTGAGTGACTGAGGCTCCCCAACCCATCCAGGGTTGGCGGCTTACCGAAGAAGCAGGATTGACCAAAATCAGGCGATCGCACAATTGGGGGAAGTGAGCGGCCAGTTTTAAGGCCAGACACCCGCCAAAAGACTCGCCACAGAGATAGGTAAGCCGAGGAGAACCGCGTTTCTGCTCCCTCTCAATCAAATTGGCTGCCTGCTCGACCAAACCTTCCCAGCCATTTAAATCGTCTGGGGGGATAGACAGACAGCGGATATCAAAGGCAGTCCTCAGTCCAGCTAGCTGGGGTCGGAGCAACTCTCCCGTCCCGTCCATTCCTGGCAGAAAAATAAACAGGGGATGAGTCGGTTTTGAGGCTTTGGGAGTTAAGAAGCGCAGGCGTTTGGCAGCGATTGGCATGGTGAGCAAAGGGAATTGATTTAGTAGCAGCCCTGACGCAGCAGCCCAGCAATCTGGTCGGAGCAAGATTGGGCCAGTTCTTTCGCCAGGAAGCCTCCCTGCCTGCCACGGTACTGTTGCCGTTGAGCTTCGTCAATCCAGAGGGGGCGGCCAAAAAGGAGGTGGACGCGGCGGTAAACAATAGCGGGATGCCAGCCCCCGCAGTCGAACAGGGGTTCTGAGGGGTCAAACAAACTGAAAAGCTTGAGGGGAGCAAGATCATGCCTTTCCTCTTCCGTTGAGGCGATCGCCACTGGCAAGATGGCTAAATCTTGAACTGGCGCTCGCAAGGCTAGATGGGCAAAACCACGATGGAAGGGGCTGAGTTGATTGGGCGGGTTGACTTGAACCATCGGCTGTGCGCCTTCGGGGAAAATCCCCACTGCTTGGCGCGACTGTAACAAGCCAACTGAGCGCTGGAAAAAATGCTTTTGCCTCTGGTGGGGTGCATCAAGAGGAAATGCCCCCATCGCCGACACCATCTCCCGCAGGAGGGGAACCTGGCTCATGTAGTGGTGGCAGGCAAACCGCACTGGACGATTTATGGCTGCCATCAGCAGAGGAGCATCAAGAAAGCTGCGGTGGTTGCTAACAACTAAGATTCTGTTAGTGGCAGGAATCCGTTCGGAGTATTGTAGGGATGCTTTAGTACCAAAGGCACTAAGCAAGCCGCGAGACAGGTGCAAGGGAGTATCGAAGAACATGGTTCCCGTTGGTATTGAGTTGGGTTCAGACGAGGAAGTGGCTTTCAGGACAGAAACACTCTGGGATCCGCTTCTGTTTCAATCTCCGAGTGCGGATACTTTGAATCAAAGCTAACTGGCGAAACTTTCTGGTATCAAGTCTTGATCTGGCATCGGTGTTGAGCCTATTCCCAAATACTGTTTGAGTAAATCTCGGTAGAGGTTTTCTCTAATCATCATTTGCTGGTTGAGTTCAATAAGAAACTCCTTCGCTTGTTCGGGGGTGAGGTTTTGTACCACATCGGCAAATAGCTTCAAGTTAAATTCTTGTTCCAGGGATAAGTTGGCAGAGTGGTTCATAGCTAGCTCTTTATCTCTGAAGCGTGAGTATTGGGAAAGTGGCTCCAAGACAGAGGGGACTGTCTGATTCGCCCCAACAGGGGCAATTCCT
>JANMRU010000381.1:0-9135 GCA_031388585.1 Pseudanabaena sp. SOY_30_concoct_251
GGTATTGAGAATGCGTTGATTCTCTTGCTGTTTAAAGTGTTATCGCAGCACTTCGCCCAATCTTTACGCCTGAAAGTGTGTCTTACGTTTCACGATGGCGAAGGAGTTTAACCTTGGCTGTCCTAGTATACTCTAAATACAAAGCCGTCCTACGCTTCGCTAAAGGACGGAATTTTTACCCAAAATTCTGATAACTGTTCGATCTTTGAAACGATCGAGTACTATATTTCACAATTAGTGGTTTAGATAGACTCATTATGGAATTTGAAGCATTTATCCACGGTGTTCTTGTCAGTTCGCAGCCTGCCGCAGGCGATGATGCTAGCCGAACTCCGAATTCTAACTTTGCTAGTACAGGATTTAGTTCTTTTAATCCTGTTCATACCGCGAAGGTTGCTTTTTATGCAACCTTCGCGGTTGCGGCTGCGATTGTCTCTCTGTCGGCAATCCCTGCTTTCGCAGCTGAAAGCACCTCAAACATTCAAAACCTGCTTGCTGATAAAGGTTTTTACAGTGGCGAAATTGATGGCATTGAAGGGGACTCAACCAAACAAGCCATCATCAAAGCTCAGCAACACTATGGTTTAAATACTGATGGCATTGCTGGAGATCGCACTCTGCTAGTTTTGCAAGATACTAATGCGGAGTCTGATTCAGCATTAACGATCGCTGCGAACATATCTGTTTCCGACCTGCAAGCTCTACTAGCGAAGCGCGGATTCTACAAAGGTGCGGTTGATGGTGTACTTGGAGCGAGTACTAAAGCAGCCATTGTTGAAGCCCAAAGATTTTATGGCCTCACCCCCGATGGTATTGTTGGCAACAAAACTGTTGAAGCGATCGAAGCAGATAAAAATGCGCTCAATCTAACGGCATCCAGTTTTACTGAAGATGACGCGATCGATCTGCAAAAACTTTTGACCTCTAGGGGATTTTATAGTGGGCCAATCAGTGGTTTTATCGGTGAATTAACAAAGGATGCAATTCTCAAAGCTCAGAAATTCTATGGGTTAACAGAGGATGGCGTACCTGGTAAAGCGACCTTAGCCGCCCTAGAAGCAGATAGCGAGTACAAAAAATCGGCAAAAACCGAAGATGTCAGAAGTGTACAAACTTTGTTATCAGAGCGCGGATTTTACAAAGGTGCGATCGATGGTGTTTTAGGGGAAGAAACTAAAGAAGCAATTCGCGCTGCCCAAAAATCATTCGGTCTAGCTGTAGATGGTGTTGCTGGCTCTGAAACCGTATCCGCTCTGAGTGGGAGTAAGTCTAGGCGAGTATCAACGCGATCGACGACAACAGATCGTGCTACCGCCAAGATTCCGACCAAAATTGCCGCAGTATCTGACAAAACTCCAGAAAAACCCACTGCGAAAACCACAGTAAAGCCCAATCCTAGCAACAAAACGGTCTCAGCAAAGCCATCGCTTGCTAAGACTGAGGTGACCAAAACTACTGTTGAGGCAAAGCCTGCAACTAAAACCGAAAAGCCGGTAGCAAGCACAGTTACGGTAAAACCTAGTTCTAAAACTACCGCAGCAAAGCCCTCAGTTACGCCTGAAGCCGTAAACAAAGACGTCGCAACCAAGGCGGCCAAGCCATCAACCACGGCTGAGACACCCAAAACTGCTGCAACTAAACCCGCTCCTACGGCCGATAAAACTGCTGTAAAACCTAGCCCTACTAAACCTTCATCGGCGAAACCATCAACGCCATTGGCCGAAGTAGCGCAAACAGTCGCAACTGCTAAGCCCCTAGCTCAGCCTACTCCCGCTCAGACAGTAGCGGCCAGACCAGCTCCTACTGCCGAAGTCCCTAAGGCCGCGACAGCACCGAAGCCTGCTCTAGAGCCGACTACAACGGCAAGTTCAGCCGTTCAGACTGCCAATACTAAATCCTCGGCATCTAAAAACGTTCAGGTATCAGAACTCCAGGGTCTGTTAACTACGCGGGGCTTTTTTACAGGCAGCTCAACAGGTGTGTTAGATAGTGAGACTAAAAATGCGATCGTGCGGGCGCAGAGCTTCTATGGTCTAACCCCAGCGGATGGAGAGCTATCTCCTGGATTAGTTGATAGTCTAAATAGAGATCCATTTATCGCAAAAGACAACTAGGTGTATATGAAACTACTGAAGTTAGCTATTAATCTTGGTGCGATCGCAATTTGTATGAGCACCGCTTTAGCGCTTCAGTTGCCTCGACTCAACAAAAAGATCGCAGGCCAAACCCCCGAAGCTGACCGAAAGCAAGTTGAGCAAGAGAAGACACGTCTTCGTCTGCTTAAACAGATCCCAGCTAGTGGGTTTGGCTTCAACAATGTCATAGCGGACCTCACGTTCTTGGGCTTTTTACAATATTTTGGCGATGAAAAAGCCAGAATCGAAAGTAAAACTGGTTTTGGTATTAGTCCTAATTATTTTGAGGTAATCGTCGATCGAGATCCCCGCTTTCTCTATAGCTATATATTTCTCTCTACGAGTAGCTCGATTTATGCGGGTCAGCCAAAACGAGCCACGGAATTAATGGGCAAAGCCGTAAAGTCTCTATCCCCAGAACAAATGCCCTATGCCTATACTGTCTGGCGGCGCAAGGGGATTGATGAGTTACTATTTCTTGGTGATATAAATGCATCCCTCACATCGCATTTAAAGGCGGCAGAATGGGCAGAGCGCGCCAACAAAAAATTCGGCTCCGATCTCAACTTTGGACCCTCAGGTTTACCAGAGGCCGCTACTATTGCGTCTCGGATGCGTTCCACAGCAGAGTTTTTGCGCGATAGTCTTGATAGCAAAGACAAAGAGAAAGTGGCTAAAAACATTAAAAGAGCCAGAGTTGCTTCCTGGCAGGACGTTTTACTGAATGCAGTGGACAAAAAAACTCTAGAGATTGCCACCTTCGAGCTGAATAAGCTTGATATGGATGTCAAGCTCAAAGAAGATGGCACTTTACAGGTAGTGCCGCGTCAAGTTCCGTGAGCATTTAATCATTCATGGTTATGGCTGTTGCCAATTGACTTAATCCTGACCCAAAGGTTCGATTCGTTGTCTAAAGTGCGATCGCTCAGTGCGATCAGTACCTCAAAAAACAAATCACAGCAAATCCCCATCCTGTTTATCCACGATACTGCTGATGATGTTGTCCCCGCCAGCATGAGCCAGCAGCTATACGATGCTGCCCCAGAACCAAAGCAGCTACTGCTAATACCAGGTGCAGGGCATTTCAGAATTTATTAACCTGGGGCTAACTCTTACTTAAAGGCGATTCAGCAATTTGTCGAAAAGTCTGAATCCGCCAAGAACTCAAGTTCTTGGATTAAAGAAGAAAGTCTGCTAAAGCAGACTAAAGATGTCTGACGGCATACTCAAAAAGCCTGTAAGTGTTGCTGCACGGCTAAAGTTTGACGTAGTTCGGTAAACCGCACTCGTATTGCGGCATCATCTTCCGCTACATTAGCACTCAGCTACGTAGAGTGCTAATCGCTCGAATCGATCGCTACTGAGCTGGTAACTTAAAGCAAAAAAGTTGGCTGGTGGCGGATCTATCGACGATTGGCGATTTTACAGTTAACAAAACTTGCTGAGTGGATTAACGATTATGGCAACAATGTCTCTTAATGTATCTACCGTGAAGCCCCTAGGCGATCGCGTGTTTATTAAAATTAGCGAAAAAGAAGAAAAAACCGCAGGTGGGATCTTTCTACCCGATACAGCTAAAGAAAAGCCACAAATCGGTGAAATTTCGGCTGTAGGCCCTGGCAAACTTGATGACAAAGGTGTCCGCCAACCCCTAGAAGTTAAAGTTGGCGACAAGGTACTTTACTCCAAGTACGCTGGCACCGATTTGAAAATTGGTACTGATGATTTTGTGCTGCTAGCCGAGAAAGATATTCTCGCGATCGTCTCCTAATTACGACTACACATTAGGCACTTTATTCATCACTTTTCACCATTCACCCTCAAAACCAGTCAAAAAATATGGCAAAACGAATTATATATAACGAAGATGCTCGTCGTGCGCTTGAGCGCGGCATGGACATCTTGACCGAAGCTGTGGCCGTTACCCTCGGCCCCAAAGGCAGAAATGTCGTACTTGAGAAAAAGTTTGGTTCCCCTCAAATTATCAATGACGGTGTGACGATCGCCAAAGAAATTGAGCTAGAAGATCACGTCGAAAATACGGGTGTTGCCCTAATTCGTCAAGCTGCCTCTAAAACTAATGACGCTGCTGGCGATGGTACAACTACTGCGACAGTGCTAGCCCACGCGATCGTCAAAGAAGGTATGCGCAACGTTGCCGCTGGTGCGAATGCGATTTCGGTCAAGCGTGGTATCGATAAAGCTGCTGCTTTCCTAGTGGACAAGATTGCTGCTCATGCCCGTCAGGTCGAATCCTCTACAGCGATCGCCCAGGTCGGTACGATTTCAGCCGGTAATGACGAGCAAGTCGGCAAAATGATTGCCGAAGCTATGGACAAGGTTGGTAAAGAAGGCGTAATTTCTCTAGAAGAAGGTAAGTCTATGACTACCGAACTAGAAATCACCGAAGGGATGCGCTTTGATAAGGGCTATATCTCTCCCTACTTCGTCACCGATGCCGAGCGCATGGAAGCAGCCATGGACGATCCTGCAATTTTGATCACCGACAAGAAAATCGGTCTCGTCCAAGAATTGGTGCCCGTACTTGAGCAAGTAGCTCGTGCTGGCCGCCCTCTGATGATTATTGCGGAAGATATCGAAAAAGAAGCTCTGGCTACTTTAGTGGTCAACCGCTTGCGTGGTGTGCTGAACGTATGCGCCATTAAGGCTCCTGGTTTTGGCGATCGCCGTAAATCGATGCTCGAAGATCTAGCCATCTTGACCGGTGCTCAAGTGATCACCGAAGATGCTGGCCTACGTCTTGATGCTGTGAAGCTAGAGTCCCTAGGTCGCGCCCGTCGCATCATTGTGACCAAGGACAGCACCACAATTGTGGCTGAAGGTAATGAAGTTGCAGTCAAGAATCGTTGCGAACAAATTCGCCGTCAAATCGAAGAAAGTGATTCCTCCTTCGACAAAGAAAAGCTACAAGAACGTCTGGCTAAGCTTGCTGGCGGTGTTGCCGTAATCAAAGTCGGCGCTGCCACCGAAACCGAAATGAAGGATCGCAAGCTCCGCCTTGAAGATGCCATCAATGCAACTAAGGCAGCTGTAGAAGAAGGTATCGTTCCTGGTGGTGGTACCACCTACGCTCACCTAGCTCCTGAGCTGGAAACCTGGGCAAAAGGCAATCTAGTTGGTGAAGAACTCACGGGCGCACTGATTGTGGCGCGTGCCCTGACCGCACCAGTCAAGCGAATTGCCGAAAATGCTGGTCATAACGGTGCTGTGATTGCTGAGCGCGTCAAAGAGAAGGACTTCAACACTGGCTTTAATGCAATGACTGGTGAGTTTGAAGATATGTTTGCCGCTGGTATTGTCGATCCTGCTAAGGTAACTCGCTCCGCATTGCAAAATGCGGCTTCGATCGCTGGCATGATCCTCACAACTGAGTGCATCGTAGTTGATAAGCCCGAGAAAGATGCTGCACCTGCTGGCGGCGGCATGGGTGGCGGCGACTACGACTACTAATTAGTTTCAATCCTGTAAAAAACTTTAATAGGGATGCATAAACTGCATCCCTATTTTTTTGGTATAGCGATCGCCAATTAGCTTAGTTGGAGGGGTAGAACCCCTCCGAGCAACCTCGACTATTTAATTGGTGTCACTTCTCATTTAGAGGACGACTGTTTGGAACGAAGATTCCGCCAATACCCCGTTAGCAGGTAGTAGGAGATTTGCCAGAACTTCACTACCGATGGCAATTTGAGTATTGTTACCAACTTTGGTAATTGTCAGATCCTTAAAGGTGGTATTGCCGATCAGACCAATGAAATCTTCATCGATCTTGAAGTCTGAGATGGTATCAATGCCATCACCTGCTCCAATGGCAAACACATCTGCACCTCTACCACCAAATAGGAGGTCTTTCCCTTTACCTCCATAGAGCAGATCGTCACCTCGGGAACCATAAAGCGTATCGTCTCCTTCGTTACCAAAGAGGCGATCGTCTCCAGGTTGCCCATCAAGGATGTCATTGCCAGCTCCGCCATAAAGGGCATCTTTTCCTTCTCCAGAGCCTCCATAGACAACATCATCCCCGCCACCAGCAAAGACAATATCGTCGCCTTGGCCAGCTAGAATGACATCTTTGCCACCTGTCGTTGCCTGAATGCTTAGATCGCCCCAGATGGTGTTATCAGAGCGATTGCCGAATAGTACATCGTTGCTATCGTTGCCAGCAATTGTTTTCGGAGAGCGATCGGGAGTTGCAAGAATCAATTGACCACCTTCTATCTGTCCGCCAGCGAGGGCATTTCCATCGTCGGTAGTAGGTCTGATACCATGAGCCTGGACATCAAACAAGTAAGTGCTGTTGCCCGATCTATTGCCAGGCACTTCAACAATGCCGGAGGTTTCCCATCCGCCAGTGCCGTTATCAAACTGCTCGCCGTAGGCAAGCTGGTTGATTTCGGCGATAAATTCCACCTGGTCGTTGCCGTTCTTACCTTCGTTGGCAGCAATGTTGTACTTAAGAATGCGACCGTCGCGATTCTCTGTATCCATTAAACTACCACCAAAAGAGGTTTCGTCTTCTTGAAGCAGGATATTGCCAGCGCGATCGGCTGTAATGTTGTCATAGCTGTTGCCTTTACCAGGGCCACCAGTCAACAATAGTTCAAAGTCACTAATTCCAGCAGTGGGATCGGAAGCATTCAGGCTGAAACGATAGAGTCTGCCATAGGGATTTTCCGCTTCGGCTGGAGTTGCTGCCACTACGTTGGTTGTTCCTGGCTTATTTGTGGTGCCAGTAGTAGCAAAATAGAATGTTCCAGCTTTGTTGGGGTCTTCTGCTATGTCCTCAAGACGCTGGAAATTAGTTGACTTACCAGCAGTATTTGCGAAGGTGGAGAGATCGTCTCCTGTTGCTTTCGGCGTGCCATCTGCATTGAAAACGATTGATTTATCAACTTTTACCCAGGTAGCTGATTTCTTCGTGCCTTCATTGACTTGCCCTTCATAGTCGGCACCGTCAACTTTCAGGACGAACAGTTCCCCATTCTTAAAACCATTGGGATCGTTTACCGTATCGACGGTCTGATCGCCTAACCACATGTAAATCTCGCCATCAGAAGAATCTTCTAAGGAAATTAGTACAGTTTTAGTGGAATTAGTAGCACGATACTGGGAGGCCGCAAGAACGTTCTCCTTGGCATAGCGACCCAGTCCGTCTAGTCCCAGCGCTTTACCATCGGATGATGTTACCGCCCAACCACGACTGGTGGAACCACCTTCTTCGGGAGCAAACCAAATGGGAGTTTCTTTGCCGTCTGCATCAACAAAACCATTAGCGGCTAGGTAGCCAGAGCAGAAGCGATTGAAGGCACTAAGCACATTACCGCTGGCATCCTTATACTGGCCAGTAGCCAAATCTAGCTTGTAATTGACTCCAGCCGACTCGGCAGATTCAATCAGGTTCTTACCACCAACTATCTCCCAGTCTTCATTGAACTTAAGTAGAGAAACTCGCGCGCCTGTAATTTTTCCACCTGTAACGTCGGTTGTTGCAGTATTGCCTAATTCATGGTTGACAAAAACATAGTAAAAACCATTAATCTGGGTGATACCTGTGCCATCAGGAATGCCACTGAAGACATATGATTCGCTGCTGCTGGGTGTTTCATCGCCGAGCGTCCCTTCCAATAAAGGCACGGCATCTCCAGTTGAAATCAAAGGGGTAATGTCGTAGTCAGTACCGCCAGGAACATTAACAACATAAGGTGGTTGCTCGGTTCGTTCGAATGAGGTGTTATCCATTGAAATAGTTTGACTCCAAAGTTTAAACAGTTAATTTAGGTAGGCAACCCGAGAAAAGACATTGGTGAGGGATACCCGTGGCCAAGGTCAACTCCTCATGAAATATCCTCGTGCGAAATACTTTAAGCCCAGCTAAATTAAGCGTCTCATCCAAAGGTTAAGACCTAATTGTGCTCTTATTAAGAAATTGGCAAATTTGTGTAAACAACGTATGAGTAGGCATACCCAGTAAGGCGGACGGTGTTAGTCGTTTGGCTTGAATCCGCGATTTATGGCAATTTTAGTTGCGTCGGTTTTGAGGACAAGACTGGCATGGATTAGGACTAAGGGTTGGCAAAACTGTTAAGATGCATTCAAGCCCCTCTTGCACAGTTCGAATTCAAAGCCATGACCTTAATTCGCGAAAAAACCTTGGCAGAAAAGGTAAGAGCAGATTTTCCTATCCTGCACCAGGAAGTCCACGGTCAACCGCTGATTTATTTTGATAATGCAGCTAGTTCGCAAAAACCAATAGCAGTGCTGGATGCCTGGCGCTATTATTACGAACACGACAATGCCAACGTTCATCGAGGCGCACATACGCTCAGCACTCGGGCTACTGATGCCTATGAAGGAGCACGCGAAAAAATCGCCCAGTTTATCAACGCGCGATCGCCACAGGAAGTTATCTACACGCGTAATGCCAGCGAAGCAATTAACCTGGTGGCATACTCATGGGGGATGAATAATCTGACTTTAGGTGATGAGATTATTCTTGGTGTGATGGAACACCACAGTAATATTGTGCCTTGGCAGTTTGTGGCTCAGAAAACTAGAGCTGTCATAAAATTTGTCCAGCTCACAAGTAATGGTGAATTTGACCTTGAACATTATCAATCCCTTCTCAGCAATAAGACTAAATTAGTCTCTACAGTTCATGTTTCCAATACCTTGGGTGGGGTTAGCCCTGTATCAGAGATTATCAGACTGGCCCATGACCTTGACAGCAAAGTTCTAATCGATGCCTGTCAGAGCGTTCCACACATGCCTATCGATGTGCAGGCGATGGACTGCGACTGGTTGGTGGCATCCGGCCATAAGATGTGTGCTCCTACAGGAATTGGTTTTCTCTACGGCAAATCAGATCTGTTACGCGCGATGCCTCCATTTTTCGGTGGTGGGGAGATGATTTCTGAAGTATTTCTCGATCGCTCTACCTTTGCCGATATCCCCCATAAATTTGAAGCTGGGACGCCTGCAATTG
>JANMRU010000451.1:0-13264 GCA_031388585.1 Pseudanabaena sp. SOY_30_concoct_251
CGCCTAGATCGTATTGACAGATTTTAATTGGGGGTGTGGGGGCAATGCCCCACGGAGGGGTTCTACCCCTTAACCTAATTGGCGATAGCTATAGTTTACAGCTCGGAGCAGATATCGATGTGGCATAATGATTAAATTGTGAGCATAGATTATATTATTGGTGCGCCCCAATGGTAGATATCTGCCATTTATGGTTAATTGATAACAAGCATTTATGGATATCGTAATCGCCTTAATACAATACTATGGCTTCGATCTCGGCAATTACTCGACTGACGATCTTGTAAAGCTCTGGGGCGAATACGATCCTATGTGGGTAAGACTAGCAATTATTGAGGCGCTCTTTAGGGGCAGATACAAAGCCGTATCCGTTGACCAAATTCTGCTTTTTTGGCTGCGTAGGGGCGAACCCTGCTGTAGATTTAGTCGCGAGTTTGAGCGCCTGGTATGTGGTGACTTTGTTTTCCCATTACCGAGCCTACCGCGCAAAGTGACCTATACATCCTACAAACCAGTAGCAAATAATCCGCAACTCCCAAGCAGCAGAGATACTCAGCAGCTGAATAAGAATTCAGCTCAAAGCCAGCCTCAGAATACCCTATCTTCGGCTTACCAGTCAGCTATGCAGCAAATGAACTTGCTGGCTGACGCATCTTTGTTTGTCGATAAGCTTAAGTCAATGTGTCAGGAAGAACCTGTTGTGCCCAAGGAAACTATTACGCTAAATGAGTATAGTTTAATCGCCCAGCTCACTGCTCATACAGATATTTAAAATTTATCTCATTTCCATTTTTTTGTATTTAAACATGCCATACTTTCTGATAGAGGGAGGCTGTGTTGAGTTTCCTGAGGTTGAAAGAAACCTGCGATCGCACTTCTACATAAGACTCTCAGTAATTACTGGTTAATGTTAGGGAGAAAGTATGTTTAATAAAATTCTGGCTGCTATTGATGCCTCTGACAGCAGTAAAAAGGCATTTGAAGAAGCTTTATCTTTAGCTAAGTTAAACAACGCTCAGCTAATGCTCGTTCACGTTTTGTCCCCCCTTGATGAGGGTTATCCAACGTTGATGTTCCCTGGAGCTGCGGACGTTTATCCTAACCTTTATGATGAGATCATAAAAAGCTATAAGAGCCAATGGGAAGAGTTTGAGGAACAAAACCTCAATATGTTGCGATCGCTCTCGGCAGAAGCTAGCAAGGAAGGAATCACTGTAGAATTTAGTCAGAATACAGGCGATGCCGGTAAGACAATCTGCAATGTTGCAAGTAGTTGGCGGGCCGATCTGATCGTGATCGGACGACGCGGACATAGAGGACTTAGCGAGCTATTGCTTGGTAGTGTGAGTAACTATGTGATTCACCACGCATCATGCTCGGTTTTAACGATCCAAGGTACTATGCTTGGTAGTGTGGAAGCCTCTCAGAATGAAGCTCATGCTGCTGTTGTTCGCTGAAATTTCGCGAGTAAATTTAGCAATCCTCGTGATGCTGCTTTTGATCGCAATGCAGAGCTAAAATGTTCAGCAACTCCCTAGCGGTGAAGGGCTTTGCTAAAAATGATTGGACTCCTTCTTTCATCATTTTTGCTGCAGCCTCGTTCGTTATCGTGGTCATCTGCCTTTTTGGCTTCCATAGTGCGAGATTTACCATTTCGACTCAGATTACCAATTTTGACTTTTGCTTTGCTATAAGATTGATAATCGCAAAGATTTGATATTTTGCTCAGAATCTTGATTGGCTGGATGTGCATTCTCAAAAATAGCATCAGTCTATCCAGCTATACTCCTACCATAAACATATGGTATCTCATTTGGCTGCTAGCTCCTAAACCAGTAGGGTATAATCTAGCCCTAATGTTTCTAGCCAATAAAACGATAAAATTATGGGAACTTTGATATTAAAACCACTGGGAGCTGTCTTATACCAAGCAGACTTAATTCCTCTAACAGTGGTTGAAGAGGCTTTAAAGTTCCAATCAAAATATGGAGATCGCCGCCTGGGTGATATTCTCAGTATTTGGGGGAAACTTTCGTCAGTAACAATCAAATTTTTCGCAGAGGAATGGCCTCGGTTATTTCATAAAGATCCCAATGACCTACTTGGACAATATTTCAAGGCTGCGGATCTTTTGGTCGAAGGGCAAATTCAAGAGATCCTTTCCGAACAAAAAGGAAGCAGTGACAGATTTGGAATGATTGCTGTTCGTAAGGGATGGCTTAAGCAAAACACAGTTGATTTCTTCCTGAGGCATTTAACGCTAGAACATCAATGGCGAGAAATATTGTACAGAGATGGATCGCTCGATATCGATTCTATTTTGCTAAAGCGATCGAGAGATAGTTGGGCCCAACCCTTGTCCCCCAGCGCGATCGCTCAACCAGATACTCTCTCCGCAATCCCTGAAATATGGACACCTCCTAGCACTCAAAGTCAGTCGTCAAGATCTTGGGACAATTCCCTAGCATCATTAGTAGGCCAGAGGCCAGGGGTGCAACCACCCCAAACAGATGCTGGAGACAATCAGAATGGCTCGATCCAACTGCTCATGGAGGGAGTTCTTGTCTGGAACGCCTGGAGAAAAGCCAATTTAAACCAGGTTCCCGATCTTAGTAAGTGTGATTTAAAAGGGGCAAATTTGCGCGGTTTCGATCTGAGTGTTACAGATTTAAGTAGCGCAAATTTGCGCGGTGCAGATCTTAGAGGAGCTATCCTGTGCGAGGCTTATCCGCTGGGAGCAGATCTTAGTGAGGCTAATCTGAGCGAGGCTGACCTTAGTAACTGTTACTTGTGTGAGGCGAATTTGAGTGGTGCGAATTTGAGTGGTGCGAATTTAAGTGGTGCCAATCTTCTGAGCGCTAATCTTTGCGGGGCGAATTTTCATAATGCCAATTTAAGTGGCGCGATATTGACCCGCACTAAGGCCTTGGCGACCAATTTTGCCAAAGCCAACCTTAGCGGGGCAAACCTGGACGATTGGCAGATTGATCGCGAAACCTTCTTGGATTCGCGGGTGTAGATTTCCCAGTCATCTTACTAACCCCATTCCGCAAGTTCAAAATAGAAGTATCGAGATTACAGGTGCTTCTAATGCATTAGAGCTTCTCCGTGGCGATACAGTTCGCGAGCGTACTCTGTCCAGGTGCCTTGCCCCCAGTAGCGAAAACAACTAGTTTGCAAGAGTAAGTTGTATAGCAGTGCTTCTTGGTAATCAGCTCGCTGAGTGACTGAGGCATCTTGCTGCACCATGGGATCGTATTTCTCGTGAAACATCGCACTGAGTTGATTCATTGGTTCTAGGACATTTTCATAACCCTGCACCCAACTCAAATTATTTGTCCAGGAAGCTCCATCCATATGAAACTGGGAATCACTTTCTTTTAATTCGGCGATCGCTTTCTCTACAGATGCTGAATTCACATTTCCTGAATCGACACGCTGCCAAATTTTATGTTGATTCACTGCTTGGCACATGGGATAATCTTCAGGGCTTATGCCAGTGGCTTCGATTAGTTCTAGATATTCAGTCCCATTCAATCCGACAATCCCCGCAGAGCGATCGCGTAGTTCCTGCCAGACAATTGGGAAGTCGCGAGGGAATTCATTCATCATCACACCGCCATTCTCACCATCGGCGATTTGTGTGACTAGAGAAGGGAATGTGCGATTCCTTCCAGGATGCGTATCGCCGCCAATTTGCAGTTGACCGCGACCTTTTGCCTCATGGTAAGGTTGCATCTGTGCGACTAACTTTGTATCTGAACCCTGGGTTTTAATTAATGCCGTGATGCTAATCGTTTCACCCTGAGAATTACGAGCCACCAGACGATTTGGCATGTACTTGCGATCTTGAGGCAGACCAGAACCATCCATACATTCAACGGAATGTTCTTGCACCATCAACCAGCGATAACCACATTCCTTCAGCGCTTTGATATATTCAAATAAGGTGTCGGGATGGTTGGGTAAATGCATCTCTGGCGGCGAAAAGCCCTTGACCCGACTCAGGGCTTCATAGCCAAAAATTGCGGCAAAGTAATGTTGCCATGCCTGAATATGGAGTTTAAGATCGGGAATTGGGGTAGATGGAATCACGGCATGACTCCACATTGTGCCCAGCCACTCGACGTAGGGTTGGTATTGAGCATCGCAGGTGATGCGCTTGAGATTATTCAGAACATCCGATCGCCCCATCTGCTGCAATCCCCATAGGAGATTGCCAGAGTAGTCGAGCATAATCCGAGGATTGCAACCTTGAGCGACTAATTCGGGGATAAAGTCACCCATGCGGCTATAACACTGCGCAAATACGCTCGCATTGTGATTGTCGCCATCATGCGGATGCTCGAACATGTTCTGGAGATTGCTAATCAGTCCACCATTCACTCCAGCAGGAATTGTGGGTTGGTGCATATGCAAGGCACAGGCAAATCCCGCCTTCACATCTGCTAGGCGGACATTTGTTTTTGGGAGGAATACGGGGTTGTGATGATTTGTCACTGAGGCGATCGCCGCTTCCCAACCACAAATATTTGGCAGTCCCGATCTCGTTAATTCTAAAGTAGGTAGGCTTGCCGTCAATGCGGTTATAGGCATAGGATTTTCCTTGTTGTAGTTTGTACAGCGATCGAAGTCCAGCTTATCTAGATTTTTTCGATCGCTTGCACCCTACTATGATAGGTGGCTTTTGACTCTCTGTTCTTCAAACGCTATGAAGTATTAAATTTAATTACTATTATGACTAAACCTGATACCCAAAAATTCACACTAGCGGTTGATGTTGGTGGTAGTGGAATCAAAACGATTGTTTTAGATGCACAAGGTCAACCTCAAACCGAGCGATTGAGAATTGATACACCCCAACCCGCTACCCCCGATCTCCTAATCCCCGCGATCGCGAATCTCGCTAGCCAACAAGGTGAGTTTGAGCGCGTTTCGGTAGGTTTTCCCTCTGTGGTTCAGCATGGCATCACGCGCGGAGCGATCAATCTTTCGCCTGATTGGGATGGATTTGATTTGGGCGCAGCACTGACCAAGATATTGGGTAAACCGGTTCGAATTGCTAATGATGCTGATGTTCAGGGATTAGGTGCAGTCTCAGGACGCGGAACCGAACTAGTAATTACATTAGGGACGGGATTTGGTTCGGCTTTATTTATAGATGGGAAGTTGCTACCTAATTTGCAAATGGGACAACATCCGTTTAGTGCCGATAAAACCTATGAAGATCGTCTTGGTAACGCGGCATTGGAGAAAGGGGGGGCAAAAATTTGGAATCGACGCTTAGGCGAGGCGATCGCCACATTAGACCAGCTATTCAACTATGATTATCTCTACCTTGGAGGTGGTAATGCGAAAAAGATAGCTATTGAACTGCCGACAAATGTTAGGGTAATCTCAAATAAATTAGGATTATTGGGTGGAATCGCACTTTGGCAGGATGATGTATAGCGGTTTTAAGATCGATATCAATCCCTTAGGACTTACGCAGTCAAATCTACAAAAACTAACAGGAGGGAGTTTGAGGGCGTTGCCCTCAATTGGGGCAATGCCCCAAACCCCTTGAAATCTGGGTTCATCTTTCATGGTGCGTAAATCCCGATCTTGAAAATCCTACTGAAATCCCAGGAATTCTATGCCTAGCGATCTACTCCCAGCCGCAGTCAGCCAATTAACTGAATCAGCATCCATTTCTCTGGCTGCGCAGATCCAACATGTGCCAATCGAGACACCTCAAAGCGATCGCCCAATTGCTACATCCTACGTTAGAGGAGGTTTGCAGATGGATAGGATAGATCGCTCGCCAATACTACTTTTGCATGGTTTTGATAGTTCGGTACTGGAATTTCGTCGTCTGCTCCCGCTGCTCGCTGAGACTCGTGAGGTATGGGCGATCGATTTGCTGGGCTTTGGTTTTACAGAGCGTGTTGCAGGATTGCCCTATAGTCCAGACTCAATTAAAACTCATCTCTATAGCTTTTGGCAGCAATTAATTCAGCGCCCTGTAATTTTGGTAGGTGCTTCGATGGGAGGAGCTGCTGCCATTGACTTTACGCTAACTTACCCGAATGCTGTCAATAAACTAGTACTACTAGATTCGGCTGGCGACAAAGCCGCTGCGGCGATCGGTAAATATTTGTTTCCGCCCTTCGATCGGTTGGCAGTAGATTTTTTGCGCCGACCTCAGGTCAGGCAGCAAATTAGTCAAGCTGCTTACTACAATAAAAGTTTGGCAACTGCCGATGCTAATCTGTGTGCGGCATTGCACCTAGATTTACCTGGTTGGCATGATGCGCTCAAAATATTTACTAAAAGCGGCGGCTATGGTTCCTTTAGAAATCAGCTTGCAGAGATTCGTCAACCAACATTGATTCTGTGGGGCGATCGCGATCGAATTTTAGGCACTGAAGTCGCCCATATATTTCAACAATCGATCGGCAATTCGCAACTGATCTGGATTGAGCAATGCGGACATGTCCCGCATTTAGAGAAGCCGCAAACAACATCGGACTGCATTTCCGCATTTATTTGAACCAAGTACGATTCCCTAGCAGATGCCTACCGCCGCTAAAGTGTTTACTTTGGTTACTTACGCCTAGCCTATTTACCCAACAGGTGGCAAACTACGGTAAGGTTAATCACAGCCAGACTGGAATAAGTTGAGTTGGTAAAGACTATGGTAGTTGCAATCAGCGAGGCACTGTTCAAACAGGTTCAGACGTACCTCAATAACCTGAGCGATCGAGGCGATCTGCAGGCGCAGGAATTGTTGGTGCAGATCCACCACGAGATTGACAAGGTTTCAGGCTTGACATTAGCGCCAGACCCCACAACAGAAGTTACAACGCTTGGCTTGAGCAAAAACGAGTTTGCCAAAAAATTATTTGATAATTGGCAAGAGCTAGCCCAGGAGGAAATTGGCGAAAACTTTTGGAGTTATCCTGTTTTGATTCGCGATATTGCTGATGCTATGGAAATCGAACCTGAAACATTAGCGCATTACCTGAATACTTTCGAAGTAGATCGCATCCAACTAATTCAAACTCGCGGTCACAACTATACAATCGGGAAACAGAAAGCTGCTTCTCTAACATTCCATCCTATTACGCGCCACAACGAACGCTCCCATGCACGTCCCAACCAGCCTGAAGAAAGATTGTCGCACTCACCAAATAAAAGTGAGAATGGCATCCTGATCGAGGATGAAACGGCATTTAAAGTCGGCGATCGCGTCCGCGTCAATAGCCGTAGGCAGCAATACGCTAACCTCTGTGGTACTGTTTCTCAGGTAATTAGTGTTAGCTGCCGTATTCAGCTAGATAATGGATGGTCAGCATTTCTACCTAATCATTGCTTAGATCGCATTTGAACGGCTAACCTGGTGCGTTAGGCATGGGGTCAGTACCATAGCTATCCTCTGCCTTGATTTCCCCAATTTTTTCAGGATCTGTATTGATGCATCCAGCCTTTTTCGCATACTGGCAGACACGAGCAAATAGTCTTGCAGGCGAACCAGAGGAACCATTGGAGAAGCGAACAACAGTTCCAGAGACTGTAACGCCGCAGACTGGACAGTTTTGAATATTATTCATATACCCACCACACGTTAAGCTATATCCCTAAATGAGGCTAAGTAAAAATGCTTATCAACAATTAGGCATGTTTTAAAATTACAATCCAGTTTAATAGGAAAAGGTTTGTGGCGAACTTTGCTGCGGGAAATTTGGCAACTTGCCCAGGTTCAGAGTATGGTGAAAAACTTAGCGTCTATTTGCCGCTAGTTGTCCCGACTGAGCAAAAAAGCAACTGGAGCATATATTTAAGTGCAACAACCTCAGCAAATCCATCACGAACATTGCGATCGCTCGCATCATTCTCACCACAATTTTCGCGATCTCATACCAGTTGAAGGTGCGCACAATGGAGATTACAGTGATAAAGCCAGTGGTAAAGCCAGTAATAAAGTAAGGCGATTAACCTATGTGCTTATGCTAGTGGCGGGTTTTTCGGCGATCGAACTAGCGATCGCTTCTTACAGTCATAGTATGGCTCTGCTAGCCGATGCTGGCCACTTATTTGCTGACTGCCTAGCACTGTTACTGTCTCTGCTGGGTGCATGGATTGTGCAACGAAATACGAGTAACGATCGCCTCGAAGTTCGACGAGTTGAAACTGCAATTGCTTTATTTAATAGCCTTAGCCTGCTTGTAATCGGTGCTGGGGTTGCCCTAGAAGCAATAGTGCAACTGCAAACACCAGCGACAGAGATCTTGAGCATACCGATGTTGATTGCTGCGATCGCTGGACTAGGAGTCAATAGCGTTAATATATTTCTGCTGCACGATCATAGTCACGACGATTTAAATCTCAAAGGGGCATTTTTACATATCATTGCTGATGCTTTGAGTTCGATTGGGGTATTGCTAGCAGCTTTAGCAGTTTGGTCAATGCATTGGATGTGGGCTGATGGTTTAATCAGTCTGTTGATTGCTATTTTGATTAGTGTTAGTGCTTTACCTCTAATCGGACAGAGCTTCAAATTACTTATGGAAAATAGACTACTTTCTTAGCGATGAGGGTATCATCAAGAAATATAGCCATATAGATTGTCCTCAGCCAGGCATTCCTTAATGGTTTAAAAAGAAAGGGACAAATGGGGATTATGAATTGTGGATAGTCAGGTATCGATACTTGTTGTTGACGATGAGCCAACGAACTTCGATGCGATCGAAATCCTGCTTGTCCAACCCTACTACAAATTAACCTATATAGATAATGGTTATGAGGCTTTAAGTTATCTAGCAGAGAATCAACCAGATGCTGTTGTGTTAGATGTAATGATGCCTGGGTTGGATGGGATAGAAGCATGTCGTCAAATCAAAGCAAATCCAAATTGGCGGCACATTCCTGTGATTATGGTCACAGGACTCAACACCAAAGAAGATCTTGCCGAATGTTTGGCAGCAGGGGCAGATGATTATATTAGCAAACCAGTCAATGGTATAGAGCTACGTTCTAGACTTAGTTCGATGCTGAGGTTAGGAAAGCAGTATAAGGATATCCAATCTTTATATCAACAACTCCAACAAGCAAATCAAGAGCTAGCAGAACTAAACGCAGTTCTTGAGCAGCGAGTGCAGGAACGGACAGCGCAATTGGAACAGATGCTCCTTTATGACAACCTCACACAATTACCCAGTCGTATATTTTTGATGCGCGAGATCGAGAAGGTATTGCAGCGCAGTTGCAACGAACCCGATTATCAATTTGCGCTGTTATATTTGGACTGCGATCGCTTCGATTTGATCAATGGATCGCTTGGCTATGAGGTCGGCAATAAACTCTTAACCGCAATCGGCGATCGCCTGTCTACCTATTCCTGGCCTGGCAGTCAGTTAGCCCGAATGGGAGAAGATGAGTTTTGCTACTTGCTCGATGAAATTAGTCATCTGGATGAAGCTATTCAATCTGCCCAACAGATTCTCCAATCTTTTGGTACACATTTCACAATTGAAGGATGCGATCTGTTTATTACCGCCAGAATTGGAATAGTGCTGGGAAGTTCCTATTATCAAAATCCATCAGATCCATTGCAGGATGCTAATACAGCAGCATGTAAAGCTAAATCCCAAGGACAGGGAGGCTTGCAAGTTTTTGATAGGGCGATGCATAGGGCGGCTGTAGAACGATTGCAGCTAGAAAACGATCTGCATCGAGCCATAGCGCAACAGGAATTTCTGCTTTACTACCAACCAATTGTCAATCTGACCACGGGTGAGATTAGTGGCTTTGAGTCATTGATTCGTTGGCGGCATACCAGCAAGGGCATGATTTCTCCAATGGAATTCATCTCTTGCATCGAGGAAACTGGTCTGATTGTTCCGATTGGCTTACTAGTCTTGCGTCAGGCTTGCGAGCAACTACAGATCTGGCAGCAGTTGGGCGCAAAAGATCTGATTATGAGTGTCAATCTCTCTGTACGTCAATTTGCCCATCCACAATTGTTGGACGAGCTAGATCGAGTCCTATTCGAAACAGGAGTTTCGCCGCAGCACCTAAAACTAGAGATTACTGAAAGTGCGATTATGGATAATGCCCAGACAGCGATCGCCATCACCAAACAACTTCAACTGCGTAAGATTCATTTGAGTATTGATGACTTTGGTACTGGCTATTCTTCCCTTAGTTATTTACACCACTTTCCGGTGCAGAGCCTAAAAATAGATCGATCTTTTATTCAGTCACTTGGCATCGATCGAAAGACTACTAAAATCGTGCAAGCAATTTTAAGTTTAGGACATGCCCTGGATATGACGGTTGTTGCTGAAGGAGTTGAAACTGCCGATCAACTTGACTGCTTAACTAGACTTGGTTGTGATTATGGTCAGGGTTACTTTTTTGCCGAACCACTAGATAGTCAGCAAGCTACCGATCTGATTTTTAGGTCGCGATCGCAAGAACGGCAACAAGCATATGCCTAAAGTTGCTAGACTGACAGGTGCAATTGTTCGTTTGGCTCTGGTGGGGAACAGCCACTAGAAGTAATGGGGAAAGTATGCCTGCGGCTCGCTGTAGGCGAACGGTGCAAATCCGACACTGTCCCGCAACTGTAAAAGTCAGAATGCCCGCCAAATTGACAGCAAATTCAGAAAATACGTATCTGCGAGGTACAGATAGATTCAATATGTCAAATCAACACTCTCTACTTGTCTGTACAAGCTGCGCTAGCATCTGGAAGTCTGGCCAGCGCATCGGTAAAAGTGGCGGCCAGGCTATGCTGGAGCAGCTATCACAACTGCATCAAGACTGGGATCTATGCCATGAATTTTCAGTCCGTTCTGTAGAATGCATGAGTGCTTGTAGTCATCCCTGTGCTGTGGCATTCACAGGTAAAGATAAACATACTTACCTGTTTGGTGACCTATCCCTCGATCCAGAAACATTTATGGCAACTGCGATCGCTATCCTAGATTGTGCTAGTAAGTACTATCACAGCGATGATGGTTTGTTGCCTTGGGCAGAAAGACCTGAGCAACTGAAAAAAGGAGTGTTAGCTCGCATCCCCCCCTTGGCGTGGCATAGGAGGCAGGCCAAAGTGTAGGGGCAAGTGTAGGGGCAGGCATATGTGTCAGCCCCTACACCGACAAATAAAAACAGCGATAGTTATTTATCAATTTAGATATTCCATGCATAAGATTCCCGTTACGATCGTTACAGGCTTTTTAGGTGCAGGCAAAACCACTCTGGTGCGCCATTTGCTACAAAATAACCAGGGCAGACGCATTGCTGTAGTTGTGAATGAATTTGGCGAAGTAGGTATAGATGGCGATCTGCTGCGCTCATGCCAAGTGTGTGATGATGACGAAGAAGCGAGCAATCTCGCAAGTAATATTGTAGAACTAAATAATGGCTGTCTATGTTGCACGGTGCAGGAAGAATTTCTGCCCACCATGCAGGAACTATTAAAGCGGCGCGATCGCCTCGACTGTATTCTAATCGAGACTTCGGGATTGGCATTACCTAAACCATTGATCCAGGCATTTCGCTGGCCTGCCGTGCGCTCGGGTGCAACAGTGGATGGTGTAGTTACAGTGGTGGATTGCGAAGCGGTTGCGAATGGACAGTTTGCCACCAATTTGGATGCTCTAGAAGCACAGCGGCAGTCCGATCCCAATTTGGAACACGAGACTCCAATTGAAGAACTATTTGAAGATCAGCTTGCCTGCGCCGATCTAGTTCTGTTGACGAAAGTGGATCGAGTCGATCGCACTACCCAGGAAAAGGTGAAAAATTGGCTCAAACAAGAGCTGAGCGCGAGTGTAAAAATTATCGCTTGTCGAGATGGAGAGGTTAGCCCCGATCTTCTACTGGGATTTAACGCAGCGGTTGAGGATAATCTGGAAAGCCGACCGAGCCATCACGATACAGAAGAAGACCACGAGCATGATGATGGGATTAATTCCATCCATCTCGATCTAGAGCAAGAATTTGAACCATCTGCATTGGTAGCCACGCTGGAGCAATTAGTTGCCGAGCAGGAAATCTACCGAATCAAAGGATTTGTTGCTGTCCCCAATAAATCTATGCGATTAGTTTTGCAAGGTGTGGGATCGCGATTTGACTATTTCTACGATCGCCCCTGGCAAACCTCGGAAGTACGCCAGACTCGTTTGGTATTGATCGGTCAAGATCTCGATCGTGCAGTGGTGATGAAAAGCATTAATCGTTCCATTATTTGATTCTGAGAAAGAATTAGATAGGGCTAACGAGGTGGGCGATCGCCACTAACAATTAATCCATCTTTTACTCTTACAATCCGCTTTGTCCGCGCCGCGATATCTGGCTCGTGGGTAACGATCGCAATTGTAATTCCTTGATTATTCAGTTCTTCAAGCAAGTTCATTACCTCCTGTGAGGTCTCTGTATCCAATGCTCCCGTTGGTTCGTCAGCTAAAACTAGAGCGGGACGATTGACGAGGGCGCGGGCGATCGCTACGCGCTGTTGTTGTCCCCCCGAAAGCTGACTGGGGCGATTATGCATTCGATCGGCCAAACCCACTCTGGCAAGAGCTTGGGCGGCATATTTCCGCCGTTGTGATTTGGTAATATTGGCATAGATCATCGGCAGCATCACATTCTCTAACGCTGAGGAACGTGAAAGCAAATTGAATTGTTGAAATACAAAGCCAATATATTGATTGCGAATAAATGCTAACTCGTCATCATTCAGAGTATTCAGGCTTCTACCTTCAAGGAAGTAACGACCTTTAGTGGGGCGATCCAAGCAACCAATAATATTCATTAGTGTGGATTTGCCAGAGCCAGAAGTCCCCATAATTGACACATATTCACCTTCTTCGATGGTTAGATCTATGCCCTTCAAAACTGGGACTTCTACTTCTCCCAAGCGATAATTCTTGGTGATGTCCTGCATCCGAATAATCGTACTCATTTTAATCACTCCTTAAAGCGGCGATCAATTCTAATCTTAAGCCAAAGCTCTTGGGATTTCCTTGAATATAAATCATCAAACCTGTTGCTATCTTTTCCATTCAATATGGCCATTAATATCGCAATCTTCAAAAATTTGAAGTATCTGTGTGCAAAAATCCTGTATTTTTTGATTCTCTTCGCATTTGGAAAGCTCATACAGACGAATGAACATCTTTTTACCTGTCTCGGTTTGATTTAGAGTTTTCTTAAGAAAATTGTGCTGACTGCACAAAGTTTGTCCATTCTCAATTGTAGCTAATCCCCCCTTATC
>JANMRU010000461.1:0-11816 GCA_031388585.1 Pseudanabaena sp. SOY_30_concoct_251
TATAAGGAGCACTAAAATGGCAAATATTTCGATTTCCGATCTATATTCATCTGATTCTGAATCACTACTCGCTGGTATTGATGAGAAGGATGGAGACCTGATTAAGTCTGCAGTAAATCGCGCACTCGAAGCACGCGGTGGTCTAAGTATCCCTGGCACTACTTCTGTAAAGCCATTTCCTCCCATTCTGGTGGGGATTATCTATCGGCCTGAGTGTGAAAAAGCATTGCTAATGTAATCCGTAAAACCCTCAGTAAGGCACTTGTTTTTCTGTGACTAGTGCCTGCTGAAGTCAAGACATAATCTTTACGCAAAGGTATACTTGATGGAACCCAATCATACTGACAATTCTCCGCTATGCCCCAGTGCCCGCCCAGAAATGGAAAATAGCATTGTGTTTGGGGTAATTGTGGGAACTTATGAAGAACCTCGTCTTGCTCATTTGATCGAACCGCGATCCGTAACAGCTGACCTATTAGCCTTAGCCGATCCTGTCGCTCCCACTGAAATTTTTCGATTTGCTGCTACTTGTGCAGGAGATGACTGCCAGCACTTTGATGGGGCGAAGTGTCGCCTTGCGACTAGGCTTGTAGAGAATTTAGAAACTGTCAGCGAGGAACTACCACCTTGTAGTATTCGTTCTAGTTGTCGTTGGTGGCAACAAGAAGGTAAAGATGCTTGCATGCGCTGTCCTCAAATTGTGACAGATAATTACGCTCCATCCGATCGCCTACGACAAGCCGCCGATCCTTCAGTTTACTCTCACTCCTAAGTTGAATCAGACTATCTTTATATTTTGTTTTAAAGTGAATTTCTTTGGAACTTTAGCGAGGATTAAATTAACTTTTCGCTGCAATTCTCTATATCACAATTACCGACATGTCAAAACCTCTAAGTATTTCCAGTCTTGATATTCTTAATCAAGTCAAATTATCATGCCAAATTCCCACAGTTATTGAGGGTATTGTAGGTCGTAAGATTCTAGGATATACAGCAGCAGAAGCTGGCATTACTGTTGAGCCAGAAGAGCTTCAGCAGGCAGCGGATAGCATCCGACTAGTCAACGATCTGCGACGAACTGAAGATACTTGGCAGTGGTTACAAAAATATGGTTTATCTCTTGATGAGTTTGAGGAAATAGTTTATGGAAACGTGATTTCTTCCAAACTAGCACAACATCTCTTTGAAGAAAAAATTGAGCCTTTTTTTGTCGAGCATCAGCTAAATTACGCACAGATCGTCATGTATGAGATAGTCCTTGATGATGAAGACCTTGCGATCGAACTCTTTTATGCACTCAAAGAAGATGAAATTAGTTTCCATGATGCTGCTCATCAACACATTCAGGATAAGGAATTGCGTCGTTCTTGTGGGTATCGAGGAATCCTAAATCGCAAGGATTTAAAACCTGAGATTTCTGCGGCAGTCTTTGCAGCAAGCCCTCCTCAGATCCTTAAGCCAATTGTAACTTCATTAGGGACACACTTAATTTTAGTTGAGGAAATTATTAAACCACAACTAGATCCTCCGCTTCGCTTCAAAATTCTCTCTGATTTATTCACAGATTGGCTAAAGCAAGAAATCAGTCAGTTTGAGGTTGAGATCGATCTTGACGGGAAATCATTGTTGCATCATTAAAAATCACAAGGATTTATCCTTCCAAGAGGAACTAATACCAATTTAAATAATAAACAGATTTGCTCCGATGGGGTGAAGGGGTAAAACCCCTTCGTGGGGCTGCGCCCCACCCCCTATCTGTAACCTCGTTAATTTAAATTGGTATAAGCGATCGCTTAATTCCTCTTGGCATCAGTTGTGAAATTGTCGTTTGCCGATAAATTAATGGGAATTAATAGAGCGACGAAAGGAAATTCTGAATGCCAGTATTTTCGTTAAGCCATTGACCAAACTGATATCCACCAGTAAAAGCACCCAAAACATAACCAAGTCCAGGAAACGTTCTTAAAGCTGCTGAAACTGGAGTGCCAGGGGTCATTTGAAGACCACCTTTAATTAAACTAAGTTCTTCGCTTGATAAGCAAACCAAATCCGCAGAAGAATTTGAAATATCTAAGGGTAAATCTATAATTTGAATTTTAGACATCGAAAAATTCCTCCTAAAAAATGAACTAAGAATATTAGACTTGAATATGATATCTCATTGAGATTCCAATTACTGTATTGTTTATCACCTCAAGAATCACGGGAATAATCAGTATTTGACTGAAAAGCTCTTTCGGTTCGCTCCAAAGATTGCTTTGCCTGGAAAAGTAAAAGCAAGAACTGTAGTTGATTTTCCCAAGGGTCACGGGGAAGTAAGGTGAGATTCGGAGTCGGCAGATCGACTGGTTTGGACGATGTAGTGGAAGCCATAAATTTTGAACGCGTATATGTTTTTAATCTTCAGGAATCAGACGATCAGGAATTTGCCACTGCTACTTCTTGATGCCAATTTTCAGGCCACTGAATGCGATCGCTACTAAAAGCAAGCGGATCGTCAGAATCGATTGCTATAGATAATGGTTCAGCAATCATCTCAAATACTCCATTATCGAAAGGCAGTCCAGGTGCCTTAGTTTTTAGAACAACGCGCTCGCGAATTCCCTGGCTAGCTTGGGTTAGCGCCCGATGATGACAGTAGGGATTATTGCCACGGCGATCGAAGAATACATGAGAAGTCCAGGTGCATCCACCGCGACAAAGCTTTGCGAATTCGCATGTTTCGCAAAAACCCCAAAGATGTTCGGTTCCTGCTCCAATATTAAACCGAAGTTCGGAAGAATTCTCTACAATTTCGTGTAGCGTGCGATCGCGCACATTACCACCAGTATAAGCTGCCGTGGGAAGCGACGGACATCCCTTAATCGCACCATCTGCTTCAATTCCAATTGTAGAGAGACCTGCTGCACACCCTTGCCAAAATCCCCAGGCTTCACCACGCCCGCGTAACAGGCGCTCGTAGGGGCCATAATAGCCAATATTATTGCCAGGCTGAAGCGCGAGACCATCATTCTTAGCTTTTTTGGCTATTTCCGCAAGCATAGGATAGAGGTCTAACAGCTCATAGGGCTGAAGTAGCATCGCTGCATTATCCACAGCATTTCCCATCGGAACAGTGAGTTGAATTTGCCATGCCTTTGCACCAGCCTCAAGAATTCTCTGATAAACAAGAGGTAATTCTGGCGCAGAATAGCGATTAATTTGTGTGTTGCAGCCAAAGAAAATCCCCACTTCCTGAAAATGTCCCATCGTGCGAAAGCAGGATGCCCAAGAGCCAACGCGCCCACGTAGGAGATCGTGAGTCTTTTCTAGACCATCTACTGAGATAGAAACAGCAGAAATTCCTGCGTCTTTCATGCGTCGGGCCATATCTAGAGAAATCCCAAATCCTCCGGTCGTCATACTACAGACCATTCCCGCCTGCGAAATAGCTTTAGCAATTTCTAACCAGTCAGGACGCATAAAGGCTTCACCACCAATAATTGTCACCTCCTTAATGCCAATTCCAGCCATTTGCTTTACGAGATCTAGGGCTTCCGAAGTAGACAACTCCTCATTTCGGGCATGTCCTGCTCTTGAGCCACAATGCTGGCAAGCCAGGTTGCAATTTAAGGTGATTTCCCAGACGGCATAGCTTGTTCTGCTGTAAGACATTTAGATAATCCCAATTTACATGTGAATACAAATTGCCATGTTTTCAGAAAAGCCCAAGCCGAAGACTTCAAACAAAGGAATTATGGTCTTCAGATTGGGCGATCGCTAGGCTTACTTAAAGCATGTCACCGATGACGACACCATAGAGAGGCTGCGGGCCAATCGGACGTATAGGTCTTGGCCATGGCCACCAGATTACACCATACATTGGTTGAATAATGGGAGCCTTACCCACGTATCCACCGAAAACGCCAGCAAGTTCTTCCTCGCTAACTTCAGTGAACTCACCTTTCTGTTGGGCATTCATCAATTCGATCGCGCCAGTTTCAAAAGATTCAGTGGTAAAAGCATACCCCTGATCTGCTAAATAATCAGTTCGTTTAGATCTTTCTGTTTGCTCAAGAGTAGAACGAAAATCTTGGTCTTTAATCAATCGCACGATAAACTCTTTGAACTTACTGAATATATTTTCTGACATAATTTCCTCGCAGTTGTTAATTCTAGAAAGATAGAAGATATAGCTATTAACAGATCGGCTAGAATAGTCACTAAGAGGACATCTCGTATGAAGCCTCTTCTCGGGTGAGGTGTCCTAACATTCGGGTTATTAACTATAACTCAACCTCGATCGCAGCCTCTCACAATGTATCGCTCAGACCAATAATCTGTCAAGAAAAATTAATCACATTTAGCTATCTATTTACTTTGTTGTGTCAAGATTCTTTAGCCAAGTTTTGAAGAGAGATTCTAAAACCTCAGATCTAACCGATGCACTAAGTTCAGGCGGATACCATTTTTCGATTTTCAAGATGTGATAACCTAACTTGGTTTGGATAGGGCCTATCACCTCTCCTTCATTCAGCTCGGCAATAGCCTGCCTGATTTCAGGCATTAATTCTGCCATAAAGTTAATGCCCGCAAAACCACCATTTTGCCTGGATTGCTTACCCTTTGAGTGCTCAATTGCCATAGCACAAATGGAAGCATTCTCTTTTTGAATTGCATGAGAAATTTGCACGGCATCTGCTAAATTGCTTACCAAAACCTGGGACAGTGCGACTCGTTTATAGTCATTGCGATTGTTTAGATAATGAGCGTCAACACTATCCCCAAATAGATGTTCTTTTAAGATCTTAGTCAGTAGCACTATTCTTATACCTTGGGTCCAATCTTCTACTGAAATCCGTTGTTGTTGGAGCCAACTCAAAGTCTCAGAAGTTCCCAGCAGTTTGTACTCTTGGCGAAAAGCATCTCCAGCGTTTTGCAATTCTTCATCAGAAACAGTTATGCCTAGCCGATCGCAGACATCCAAAATAAGTGCATCTTGCTCAGCAAGGGCTGAAAATTCAGCGATTTTATAAGAATAACGGAGGTAAGCTACTACTTCTTCACTAGTTGCTGGAGTGATTTCCGATAATGTTAATTTTTGAGCAATATCCAACTCAGTTTTTTCTAAAGTCTCTGTCACTTTTGTGGTCTCCTTGTAAATTAATCTTTGAACTAGTTCGTTTGTTAGCTGCGTTGAAGAAGTTTTCCCGTAGGGATTTCCGCAATTGTCAATTTATTTCGATGTAGGTCTCCGTATATGTTGAGGTATTCAATTTCCTCATGGGTGAGTTTTCCCTGCCGAATGCCTGCGATCGCGGCATCAATTTCTTCTTGTTTCCTCATACCCGTCAAGCAAACATCGACACAATTTTGGGTGAGCGAATAACGATATAGGTCTGGGACAGATGGCTGCCAGCAGCTTTTTGGGAGGTTAGATGGTGCATCCCACAATGGTCCTGTGTGCGAACCAGTTGATTTAAAGGTTACGATTCCTGGACGTTTAGGATCTTGCTGGCTCATCTGATTGAATACTTGACTTTGGACAGAGCGATGCGCCGCATTGTGTCTAACCATAACTACATCTAGTATATCGCTCTGAGCCCACTGTTGCGCCAAATTAACATCATGGAAAGATGCTCCTATATAGCGAACAGCACCCATTTTTTTGAGGCGTTCTGAGGTGCCAAACATTTTTTCAATTGTGCGTTGATATACAGAATTCACGCCTTTCATATCTGGTGAAAGCTGCAAACAGTCCTTTAAAAGCGAACCATCGTTGGAACCAATCCAACCCCAAAATAGTACATCTATATAATCAATCCCCAACTCTGAGAATTGATCGAATAAAGCGGTTAGAGCCATTTCAGGACTCTTAATGTAGGTGACAGTTGCAAGTACTACTTTCTCACGTACAGAGGAGCCACGACCGCATAATTGTCGCAAGGCATTCGTCATTGAGCTGTATATATGATGGTGCAGGTCACTGGAGTAGAAAAAGTAGTTAATCCCTTGCTCGAAAGCATAAAGGGTATCTTCGCTGGAGACCCCACCGCCACCACCTAAACCAAGGCAGCTAGCGGTTAAATCTGTTCGCCCTAGTTTGCGATAGAATGGCAGATCTGTATCGATTGATTGATTTGTTTGATTGCCAACATCACTTGTGGCAGTTTCTGGAAGAGGGGCAAGGTCAATTAGTTTCATAGCTCTAATGCTTCGCTAGCGGCTCATAGATATCTTCGGAGTTTGCATTGAGGTGAGCTCGTTGCCAATCAATCCCCATCAGCGCAAAGTGATGCTGAATGCATTCCATCCGATTTTTAGCAGATTCATCGCCTTTCTGCTGAGCTTCTAGCAACCCATTGACAATAATTTTGCAGCGGTTAAACCCAAAACTCTCCACAGAAGAAAATTTGCTGTCTGGCTCTTCGGCTAGTGCTAGCCCAGGTGCAAGTTCTTTTGTAAACAGGGGAATTTCTGGACGGAAGTGCGATCGCTGCTCTCCATAAATTCGCTGAAGTACTTGCTTGACTGATTCAAAGTTGTGCCGCTCAAAATAAAGTACACCTGAGTCATAGCGCACATATTCAGTGGGATTGTAAAGTACTTTGAATGTGAAGGAAATCCCAGCCATATTCATTTGCTTTGTCAGGCTTTCCATCACGGCGATCGCACCTTCAGGGTCTAAATTAAAATAGACTCTCACAATATGATTTTGGGGCGTTAAACCTGAATTGCCAACCGCCATATAAAATCCATTTTGCACAAGATTACGAGGCATTTTAACCGCTACAGACTCTCCTACAGCTATGGCTCGATTGCTAGATTTATCGCTATTTTTTAGGTGGCGATCGCGGTTGATATGTATAGTTAAGCCGCCCTTTGTGACAATAAGACAATCATCCCCATCGCGATCGACTACCGTCCAATCTGGGTCGAAGTAACCCTCGCCATTGTTGCTCTGATGTAGGCGATCATAAAAATCTAAATCTACGCCTAAAAAGGAATTATTTTCGAGATTTTGGCGAACTAAAAGATCAGTTGTATTTGCCCCCTGTGCTAGGGAAGCCTTCATCGAGCCGTTGTAATAAATGCCATAGAGAAAATTTTGAAGTTGCAAACTCATGTACTTGCTTTGCAAATCCATTGGCAATTTCTGAAAGCGCGCGATCACCTCAACTGGAAGCTCTAACGGTTTATAACTTGGATGGCTTATACAGAAGTTAGACTGAATTTGGATATTCTGAGCTATATCCTGAAGAGATTCTAGTACTCGATTTGAGGCTACAGTTGAAAGTTTACTTTGAGGGGAATCTAGAACTTGCATTATAGATGTAGGTAAGACTAAATTTACTTAAATCAAAGACTTGAATCAAAGACTAAACTAGAGCATGTTTAAGATTAGTGAGTTCAGATTCGGTTACTCCAAACACAGTTTCAATAGATTCGTGCGGACGGCTCAACAAACTTTTAGCAACTTGAAGCATACAAATACCCGTATTTCCAAAAGATTTTTGATACTGGAGCACTGCCTGAATTTGCTGAATTAAGCCAAATCCGGCAAACTGAACTACTCGAATTAAGAAGTCTGAGCGCTGGTCTAAAATTTCGGGAAAGCTACCAAGATAGCCTCTAGCTAAGGCAGCAATTGATGGTTGCAGCAAATCGAGTGGTATCATTGCTAGACGTAATGACTCGTCAATACTGGTGGACTTGCTAATTACCAAACTTCCCAGCCAGATTTGCAAATAGCTAGCAATGAGAGTCCCTAAATCAAAAGCGGGATCGCCCCAATTACTGCGCTCCCAATCAATTATGCGAACAAAACCTGTATTTGCTCCCTCGAGTTCTATTTTGCCTGAAATTTCTTCCCAATTATTACTCAGCAGGATATTGTTTAGCTTGAGGTCATTGTGAGTTAGACAGCTAGGGAAGATATTTGCTGCTAGTTCGGCCATAGCCTTGCCAAGTTTATCGTAGCGTTGATATAGCGTCAGGAATTTGATCCCATCTGAGGGAACTAAACCAAATATTTCAGGCTCAATCCGTTCTAGCCCTAAATTAAGTAATGGATTTAGAGATCTTTTGGTTTCCTTGACTTCTTTAGCAAAGAAGTCTCGATATGCCTTACGATCTAACGTAGTACGATGAATTTGGGCAAGACTCTTACCAATCTCAGTTGCGATCGCAGTAGGGAAGAAAGTATCCTTCGTATAAAATTCTGCTAAATCAAGATAATCGTTGAGATAAGCGAAGACAATAATCGAAGCATCAGCATTGAAATGCAATACTTCAGATAGTAATGGGCGGAGATGGCTGACTTCTGGAAATTGATTTATAAAATCTTGAACTCGCCATTCATTATGAAATTCGCCAATTGTTTTACCTTCTTTGTTGTGACGTTCTTGTTTAACAAGAATTTTCTGCCCATCAGGCCAACTCAGTAGCAAGTTGAAATTCTTAGCATCTTTTGGCTCAACCTGGCTTCGATCTTCAGCCTCTGGACTATAGAGCCCCTGTTCGACTAGGTAGCTGAACGCATTTTGAGAGCTTAACAGAAAAGTCATGACTGGTTCAGTTTATTGTTTTTTTGCTACAGAAAACTTAAAAGTCGATCTTCTAATTTCCTAATTTCTTGCGTAATCCTTAACTATCTGATAAATAGACAAACTGACAAATGCTAGAAAAAACATCCAAGTGAAAATCACTTCGGGTCTTAATAGACGAGTCATACTATCCATGCCCACTTTCTCAATAAGGAGGATAGTTATACCAAAACATACCCAAACCCCAGCTGCTACATAATTGGTAGCAATTGCGAACGAAACACCGAGTGCTATTGCTGCGATCCCTACTGGTTTCATAGAATTAATTTCAATCATTTTAGTTACATCTTTGATAATTTTTTCACTGACGAAATCTTTGAAAATTTGTTCGCTATTTCTATCTTACGTTTCTCTGACAAACAGAAGTGGTAAATGTTATTACCACTTCTGCTATTCCAAAATTAAACTCTTGCAAGAGATGTATTAAAAATCGCTTAAGCTAGGAATTAGGTTATAAGCATATAGAAGCTTAGAACCATTTATTCTGGATTTCAGCACCGATTTTACCGATATTGTAGCTAAGTACAAAAGCGCTGCCAACAGCTAGTGTGTAAATTACTGGGCTCCAAGTACCTGTGGTGATATCGAGCTCATCAGAGGTTAGCTCGTTCATGTAGTTTTCTTCGTCAGAAAAAAGGTTCGAACCCGCTACTTTGAGCTCTTGAATGTTAATAGTTGCCATGATGTACCTTTAAGTTAGTAATTTGTTGTTAGTGTATCGATCCTGTAATTTCTGTAACTCTGGTTGATTACTTACGGTTAACTGTGTAACCGATTGATAAACCAGCAGCACTAGCTCCAACAAACCACCAGGAGTTGATTGCGACAGTGTAAAATACGACTGGGGAAAGTCCACCATTCACTCCACCAACTTCACTTTCTGTTAGTACATCCATGAAGCTTTCTGAATCAGAAAAGAAAGCTGAGCCAGCTGGACGAAGCTCATTAATTGCAATAATAGCCATTTTAGATTTACCCAAATAGTTTGACAGGAGGAAACAAACTGTCGTTCGCATCACTCCTTTTACATATTTGATTATTTAACAGAATAACTCAAGTAGTTGAACCTCCTTTATTATTCATAACTACAGTAGTTATGTTTTGGAGCTTTTTTGAGATTTTAGTAGATATCCACAATATGGGTAGACAGGGAAGAAGACCACCGAAAAGCCTTTTTTTTATGATGCCTTCTTATTAAGTTAAACTTTATAGATGGTAAAGATTTATACTTTATTGAGCAGGCTTTTAAACATAAGTGCAGTATTTATGCTTTTTTATAATTACTCAAGATATTCTTTCAAAACTTAACCCAAAGATAGAGCGATAGTGAGAGCATAGCCAATATTAGCTTTCTGATATCTTGAAGAACTTCACCCTGGTATTGTTAGCTTCAATCTCAATAATTTATAGTGATTACCAATGAAGTTGCGACGGAGTAGAGGGATTACCCCCACCCCCCAATTAAAACTTGCCCTAATATAAAAATATGAGCACATCAGCAGCACAGCAGTTAGAGAAATACACGATCGCACTGCCAACCGAAGTTTTGCTCGTGAAAGCTGAAATTGAAGGATACCTGGACGAGATAATGATTTTCAGGGGATTTTCCAGTTCTCTGATGCGGGCTACAGCTTTTGACCCAGACGTACCAGTTATTCCCGACGATGCCAAGATTATTAGCATCGATCGCCTAGTCGCCCCATATAATCCCCAAAGCCCTAACTACATTGCCCAAAATATTAGCTGGGAGAGTTTCCAGCAGTTGATTGGTGACGCTTGAACGATCTTTAGAAATATTTTTCGATGCCGTTAGGATAGATAGTTAACTCACCACTGCGAAAGCGATCGCAGTCTACCCACAAAGCCAATTTCTTGCGTTTACCCTCATTAAATTCCACGCTTTCTAGCTCGTAGAAATGGCGATCGCAAAAGTCACAGGCGTAAAGCTGAATGATTTCATGCCCCGGTTTGCCATCGAACTCAAAGATATTTTCCAGACATCCAAGATAGCGAATGTTCGTAAGTGCTGCTTCTAGCTCTTCTTGAAACTCCCTTTCTAGAGCCACCGCACTGGTTTCGCCAAAATCAACTCCTCCACCTAGCGATCGATAGTAGGTTTGTTTCTTTTTAGCATCGTAGCCCTGAGAGACAAATGTGCGGGAGCGATCTGTAATTAATCCCAAAGCCAGTACGCGAATTTCCGAAGTAAATCCCATGAGCTAGTCCTTGAATAATATCTAAACGATTATTAAGCGATTCCGAGAAATTTGAGTATTTTATACCTGAACTGATATGCAATGAATGTCGCGATCGCAGCAATTAAGGCGAAAATCCCTAACCCAAATATATTTCTGAAGTTGAAAATTGATGATTCACCATCAATCCTGGATTCAATCTCTGCTTGAATCGAAGTTGGCACACTGGATAAAAAATCATATTTAGTATTAGGTTCAAGCTTGTTAATATCAGCTTCTAGTTTGTCAATACTGGTTTTAAATTGCTGCCAGTCTGGGCTAATGCCATTCTCATTGGGCATATCAACCGCAATAGTTCGAGTACTAGCACTCACACTATTAATACCTAATCCAGGGCGCTCCAATACCACAATCACCTTCCAAACACGCTTCGGAACTGAAACTTTACCATCCGCAATTTCTCCTTTCTTTCCCATACCGCCTGCAATAATGTAAAGTTCCTTCCCCTCCTTCACTAATTCGCGACTATATTTTTCTAGCTCTGCCCAGGCCCCTCGGTTGTTATCTTGAGCCTGTGGCAAGATATTCGTCATCAGAAACGTTTCAGAGTTCTCTTCATCGCTCTTAGTGCGATCGTGGGATGGAGTCATGTGTCCCCTGTCATAGCCACTACCCTTATAGCTATTAGGTGTAACCCGATTCATTTTTTTTGGTAGAGTCGAATCTGAATTCCAATCATCCTTACGCCTACTATTGCCCAACCATCTGCTGTTGAGCTGCCAACTTACCCAATTTGGCGTTCCATTTTTGTTGTTATAAGAAAGAGCATATCCCCGCTTCAGCATCAAATAATTATCTCTATAGAACCCATTTGGCATCTTAGGAAGCGTCCGCGAGGCGTTTAAGCATAAGCCGAATAAAGCAAAGGTTAAGTCTAGCCTCGGCATTAGCCAGAGTTCTGTCAAAGTTTTTGACCAAGCTTTTACATCTCTCTACCCAAGCATTGGATCTTTCTACAATCCAACGCATGGGAATG
>JANMRU010000463.1:0-13053 GCA_031388585.1 Pseudanabaena sp. SOY_30_concoct_251
GGCAGTATATGCGATGGCGATCGCCCTGTTGGTAGGAATCGGTATCGGAATTCTTGCCGCCACTCGGCCAAATACAAAGTGGGATGTATTTGGGCAATTGTTTGGCATTATTACTTATTCCTTGCCACTATTTTGGGTCGGGATGCTGTTACAACTAACTTTAGCGGTTCAGCTAGGCTGGTTTCCCATCGGTACGCGCTTCCCCGTGACCCTCACTCCTCCGAATGCGGTAACAGGAATATTTACCATAGATGCCTTGCTAGCTGGTAACAGCCAGCAGTTTTTGGTGAGCATACAATATCTAGCTTTGCCAGCAATCAGCCTTGGTATCGTGATTAGCGGTATCTTTGAACGCATAGTGCGAGTCAACCTCAAGCAAACATTAGATTCGGACTATGTGGAAGCAGCTAAGGCAAGGGGGATTAAGACAGGCAGTATCTTAATGAACCACGCCCTCAAAAATGCTTTGATTCCAGTAATTACGATTCTGGGATTAACCTTTGCGGCCATGCTAGGTGGAGCCGTATTGACTGAAGTTACTTTTTCCTGGCCAGGATTAGCAAATCGGTTATTTGAAGCTTTAACTGCCAGAGACTACCCCGTAGTACAGGGTATTGTTGTATTTTTTGCCATTATTGTTGTAATTAGCAGCATAATTGTCGATATTCTCAATGCATGGATCGATCCGCGCATCCGCTACTAAAGGCGATCTATAGCGATCGCTAATTAGGTTCAGACGGGGTGGAGGTGTTCTACCCCTCTGTGGGGGGCATTGCCCCCACACCCCCAATTAAAATCTGTCAATAACGATCTAGGCGCTGACTATAGCTCTCAGTTTAAGATGTTCACTTCCGATCGGTTTTATGGAGTGTATGGAACGCAACTCTTCCCATAAATACAGTAGCGGTTGCGTCCTTCCTCTTTTGCCTGATAGAGGGCTTTGTCGGCGATCGCGATCGCCAATTTCGATTCAACATCTCGATGGGGGACGGTGCAAGAGATCCCCAGACTTAAGGTAATGCGATCGCTAACCGATGATTGGAGATTTTGGAGATTAAGGTTATAGACTGTGGTGGCAATTGCTTGCGCAATCTTAGCTGCACCTTCAATTGGGGTATTGGGTAGAACGATCGCAAACTCTTCACCGCCATAACGAGCTACTAAATCTGAGGGGCGACCTAACATTTGCCCGATCGCTTGGGCAACCTTTTGTAAGCATGCATCACCAGCTAGATGCCCATAGCGATCGTTATAGCTCTTGAAGCAATCGATATCAAGCAAAATTAATGATAATGCTTGCTGAGAATCTGACAAAAGTTGCCACTGTTGCAGCCAATAATCATCAAAGCAGCGACGATTGGCAACCCCTGTCAATCCATCCTGGTTGGCCAGTAGATAAAGTTCTCTATTCGCTTTTTCTAGGGCGATCGTGCGTTCTGCTACCTTCATCTCAAGCGTACAAGCATATTCGCCAAGCTGCTCTTGGGCTTGCTGTAAGCGCTCTAGGGTATGAGTAAGTTCGATTTTTTGCTGAGCAATAGTGATGATGTCTCGATAGGAACGCAGTGCCGCGATCGCCGTAGTAATCATTTTTTGCCGAGTTAGCTCAACCTTAAGCTTGTAGTCGTTGATGTCGTAGTTGAGAATTACAGATTCTTCGGGAGCTTCTCCAGGATGGCCTGTGCGCAGCACGATGCGCACTTGCTGATTTTTTAGTTCTTCGCGAATGTAGCGCACTACTTGCAGGCCAGCATCAGTTGTCTCCATCACCACATCAAGCAAGATAAAAGCTATATCGGGTTGCTCAGAGGCAATTAATTGTTTAGCTTCTTCGCCGGAATAGGCAGAGATAAATTCCAAGGACTTACCTGCAAACTGAAAGTTATTGAGCGCAAGTTGAGTGGCACGATGGACTGCTAGATCGTCATCTACAATCATGATCTTCCATGTATCCGTGGCACTTATTCCCAAAGCCTCTGAGGATTCTAGTGAGACCTGCTCAACTTCATCACAGAAGTAGATCAAATCATCATCAGTTATCTGCGATTTGGAGGTGGACAAAGTCATTTTCTCACTGCTTAGATTGCGTTGTCTCGTGGCTTAGAACTACGACGAATATGCTCAATAAACTCAGGATAATTCTCTAAATCTCGATCTGATTGTATTGAAGGCATATCAATCCAGTTACCCTCTAGATGTAACTTATCCACATACGCATGGAAGGCTTCTCGATCTTCCCGATGTTCAAGAACATAACTTTGCAACTCTTTCTGACTCATTGCCTGAAAGTTAGGCTTACTCACCCTATGTACCTCCATTTACCGTTGGGATAATCTACCCCCCCTCAACCTCACCTTTTAAGCTGATCATAACATCCTTGACTAATTTTCCTCAGGTGACAGTAAGGGGAAGAGCGATCTTAAACTGTGTCCCTCTGCCTACTTCGCTTTGCACATCAATTCTCCCTCGTAGCTTTTGTGTGACTAAGTTATAAACAATATTCAATCCCAACCCCGTTCCGCCTTTGCTACGGGCAGTGCTAAAGAATGGTTCAAAGATTTTACCCAAAACTTCTGGTTCCATACCGCAGCCATCATCGCTATATTTGATAATTGCACATTCATTTTCCTGGGACACTTCAAAGCAGAGTTGACCACTTTCGCCATTTGAGTATGCATGTGTTAGTGAGTTTGTCACCAGGTTTGTCGCAATCTGCGCGATCGCGCCAGGATAGCTATGAATTGAAATTGCATCATCTCCTCTCACGGTTACATAGTGTGAGGTATATCGAAACTGAGGAGAAAGACTAACGATCGCTTCCTCTAAGTAAGGTTTAATTCTAAAAGTCCGTCGATCGAAAATGGACTGATCGACTGCGACTTGCTTAAAGCTTTGCACCAATTCTCCGGCTCGGCTTAAATTACTCAAAATTAAACTCGTACTCTCCTGCGCAATTTCACAGTAATTATTCAGGAGCGATCGCTTTAGTTGCCCTGCCCCAACTGCCGCGAGCAACAATTGAGTTTCATCCATCAAGGTTGACGCGAGAGTGATACTCGTACCTACAGGTGTATTGATTTCATGGGCTATCCCTGCCACAAGACTACCTAAAGCAGCCATTTTTTTAGCTTCAACGAGCTTGTCCTGCATCATATTTAGCTCATTAAAAGCCTGCTCTAGATCGATACTCTTTTTCTCTAGAGTTCCTTGATACTCCTGTAGCTCACAAATTACTTTTTTGAGCAAAGTCTCTTTGTTCAGATTGGTCTCTTCCAGTCTGACACTATCAGTTTCTGAACGCTCCAACTTCTTTTTGAGAACTCGGATTTCTTTCTCCAATTTTTTGATCGTAGTTTCGTAGTCCGCAGGTATCATCTGGCTCTATCGACTCCCTATTACCAGAGTGGCAAAAGTTGTGTTGTGAAAGAATGTCTGGCCATTTTCGCTTAATGGAGCGATTTCTCCAAAAGTGTAAAAACCACAACTTGGTAAGGGCTGTTTTAGATAAGCAGCGATCGCCTTATACTCCTGACTTGTTTGAGAGGCCAATATCCAGCGCCGCCAAGCGCAGGAGAAAATTATAGCAGCAGCAGGTTCCTCTCCAGGATAGTTCTCCCAGGCATTACTAAATGATGACTCGGAGGCAGTAAGGATATCTTGATGGGATGCTTCAGAAATTTGAACAATCGAGCCCTCTGGCACTCCACCATAAGTCTTTAGACTTCCTAACTCAGGATCGTAACTTGGCACACCTCTAAGAAAAAACTTGTCTTCACCTGCAGGAAATACAGCGAGGGGGTAAGCGACATCGGGAGCAAAGTGCTCGAAATAATGCTCGTAAAAAGCCAAGGCAGGCTTATCATCAATTTCGTAGACGATATTGCCATCTGATTTAGTTACAACACCACGTTTCCCAATCGGATGCCATCCACTTGCTACACCGTGAGAAAACATGACATTACCTGCAAATAGCAGAACTGGCAACGAGTTAATTAAAACTTCAGTTTTAAAAAATTGGTAGGTGCGTTTTACCTCTCTGCAATCCGCAGTAGCTCCGCCAAAAATAGGAATGGAGCCCAGTGATGACTTTAAACCTTGCACAATAGAAGATAAATTTGTGTTTACGCTTTCTGGAGTTGTGATACAGAACTTGATTGGTGCTGTAAAAGATTGCTTGGCGCGCTCAATCGTCTGCTGTGCGATCGCGATCGGATTCTCATGCACATTACGCCCAACAGCAGCACGAATTTCAATGTCATCGGCACTAAAAACCATCAGAGTTAAAGAATCTTGCTGAAATTCTAAAACTGATGATATTTCTCCATCTGAGGTGCCGCCAATCAGTTCAATCTCAGGGAAAACCTCGTTAATGCGATTTAGGATTAACCCATGATCGAAGTCAACTGCTGCAAACAAAATACCTGCCTGCGGCATTTCTCCAGCTAGGGATTTTTGACATTGTTCGATTACCTCATTCACTGCTTCCTCGGAATCAGGATCGTTGCTGTGTCCGACCGCTACCTTTAACATTTTGGGCTCTTTTAATTAACTACATGCGCTTGCAATAACTCCAGATTGCTATGCATATATTACCCAAAGTATTAGATAATCCATACTGCCATCACTAAAAAATGGGTTGTCCTCAAACTATAGCTATCGCCAATTTGGTTAGGGCGGGGCGGGGTAGAACCCCTCCGTGGGGGGCATTGCCCCCATACCCCCAATTAAAATCTGTCAATAACGATCTAGGCGCTGGCTATATCACCACTTTGGCACTACCAAAAAGCGATATAACTGAACGCAGACTTTAGAGAGCAGTGAATGCATGAAAAGTTTTGATCAACCTATCAGAGAGCCGATCTCCCCGAAGCTTAACTTAAAAACTAAAATTGCCTATGGTGCTGGAGATTTAGGTGCAGCAATTACGTCCAATCTTCTGTCAGTCTTTTTGCTTTTCTTTTTTACCAATGTTGCAGGGCTAGATGCGGCATTAGCGGGCAGCATCTTGCTAATTAGCAAGATATGGGATGCCGTTAACGATCCGATTGTGGGTGTATTGAGCGATCGCACCAAGTCACGATTGGGGAGGCGGCTACCGTGGATGCTCTATGGGGCGATCCCCTTTGGTATTTTCTTTCTATTGCAGTGGCTAGTTCCAACTACGGATAAATGGGGATTATTCTGGTACTACATTATCATTGCCATTCTCTTTAATTCTTTCTATACGGTGGTCAATTTACCCTACACCGCACTTACCGCCGAGCTAACCCAAGATTACAATGAGCGCACTAGCCTCAGTAGTTTTCGTTTTACGTTCTCCATCGGTGGCAGCATTCTCTCTTTGATTCTGGCACAAATTATTTTTGCTGTATTTAAGTTTAATAGCAATGCATCTGGCAGTTGTGATGCTAGTAGTTTGCAATATCTAATTTTGGGTGGGATCTGTGCGGTCATCTCAATTTTATCGCTCTATTGGTGTGTCTGGGGAGTACGTGATCGCGTCTTAGTTGTAGAGAACCAGCGACTACAAAATCAAGCGTTGGATGTAGTTGAAGAGCTTAGTTTCTGGCAACAGTTGCGCATTGTCTTTCGCAATCGTCCATTTCTATATGTGATTGGGATTTATTTTTTCTCCTGGCTCGCTGTACAGATTACTGCTTCGATCATTCCTTACTTCGTTGTGAATTATATGGGGCTAGCCGAAGCAGCTTTTATTCAAGTAACTATTGCCGTTCAGGGAACTGCATTGTTAATGTTGTTTGTCTGGAGTTCGCTGAGTAAGCGATTTGGGAAAAAAGCTGTCTACTTTATGGGGATGGGCTTGTGGATTGTGGCCCAGGCAGGATTATTCTTTCTCAAACCTGGACAGGTCGGCTTAATGTACGTTCTGGCAGTCATGGCTGGTTTCGGCGTTTCTACTGCCTACCTAATTCCCTGGTCGATGGTGCCAGATGTAATCGAACTAGATGAGTTGGAAACCGGTCAGCGGCGCGAGGGCATATTCTATGCATTTATGGTACTGCTCCAGAAGGTCGGTTTGGCGGCAGGACTATTTCTTCTGGGTTTAGTGCTTTCCTGGTCTGGATTTAAAGAAAGAGTTTCTTGCCAACCTGCTCCCGTTCAACCCGAATCAGCGCTCCAGGCAATTCAAATTGCGATCGGCCCTTTGCCCACGATCGCTTTAGTGTGCGGTCTGGTACTGGCTTATTTCTATCCAATTACCCGCGAATATCATGCTGAGATTCTCTATCGCTTGAACGAGCGTCGAAATAACCAGAATCAATAATGAGAATCAATAGAGATTAATTGCGGATTGCGTATTCTCTCTGACGTTTAGCTTCGTAAAGTATTAGTGATGCCGCGATCGCTACATTCAGAGATTCCACCCCATTGCTTAAGGGAATTCTCACTGCCACATTTGCAACTTCGATGAGTTTTTTGGATAAGCCATTCCCTTCGTTCCCAAGCAAAATCAAGCAAGGCTGCCTAAAATCAAAATCCCAATAGGTGAGACTGGCATCCGCTAAGGTCGCGATCGCTACTCCCCCTGTATTTTGCCAAGCCTTAATTTCTGAATGGAGATCTTCAACGGTTTGCCTGGGACAGCGAAACCACTGACCTGCTGTAGCTCGGATAATTTTAGGGTTGGTGGCATCAACACAATCTCCACTGAGCAGCAACCCATCTACACCTACAGCGGCACTACTACGAATGATGCTACCCATATTGCCAGGATCTTGAATCGATTCCAGCGCTAAACCTAAGGTTTCGATCTGTATAGGCGCATTCTCGGGCAGTGGGGCGGCCGCAACCACACCATCGGGATTAACTGTAGTAGCGATCGCCCCTAGTACTTGCGCACTCACAAGCTCTACCCGCAGCGAGATCGCCTTGCACTGAGCATAGATTTGCGCATGGGAATCTGCCCATATTTCCGTACAACAGACAATCTCTATGGGATATTTGGTAGCGATCGCCTCTATAAGTGCATGTGTTCCTTCAACTAGAAACAAGTTCTGTTCGCGTCTCGCTTTCACACTCTGGCCAAGTTGGCGCAGTTTCGAGATAAGTGGATTACGAATACTAGCGATCGCGGACAACTTATATATCCTTAAAAACTGTGTGCAATAGTTTTATTGATTTGGTATGAGGACAGATCCAAAGTTCTGCCCTCATACGCCTAGAGATTTAGGATACTGCGGCGGCGCGACGGCGCTTGCCAGCTGCAGGAGTGGTGGTTATAGGTGCAGCTATAGCAGCTACAGCAGGTTCAACCTTGCCATTAGAAGGAGTTTGCAGTAGTAACACTAGCATGGGTCGGCTTTGCGTATAGTTGCGCAGCATCTTGCTAAGATCTCGCTCCAACTGATATCGCAAACCTGTCCAATCAATCTCAAGTGTGCCAACATTGCGGGCAAAGTCCAACCAAACTCTCTGAAGACTCTTATCGATGGATTCTTGCAATAGCTTAAATAGCTGAGCACGTTCCATTGACAGGACAACACCATTGAGTTGAATATCAGGTGTCGCAGAAATTTTCCCATCTAAGCCAATAGAAACAGCAATCGTGACGATACCATCGCCTGCAATCTGACGGCGATCGCGCAGTACATCGCCATTCACAACACCTTCGCGAGAGGAATCTACTAGCTCAATGCCAGCCGGTACGCGATCGGCAATGCGAATATGGTCGTCACAAACCTCAACTACGTCGCCATTCTCAGCAATTACGATATGGTCTTCAGGAATACCCATAGCCTGAGCCATTCTGCTGTGTTGTAGCAACATGCGCAGTTCACCGTGGGCAGGGAAGAAGAATTTTGGCCTGGTTAGACCAAGCATTAGCTTTTGATCTTCTTGTGCCCCATGTCCAGAGACGTGAATGCCTTTATCCTTGCCATAGACAACACTAGCACCGAGCGCCATCAACTTATCGATCGTCCGTACCACAGAGATCGTGTTGCCAGGGATGGGGTTAGCCGAGAAGACTACCGTATCCCCCTTCTGAATCTTAAGTTGGGGATGGGTCTCGTTTGCGATCCGTGTCAGAGCTGACATCGGTTCGCCTTGAGATCCTGTAGTTAGGATCAGAATTTGATCTTCGCGGTAGTGACGTAATTTTTGCAATGGTTGTAATAACTCATCGCGACATTTGATATATCCCAAGGTGCGACAATGTGCAATCACATTCAGCATCGATCGCCCGACGATACCTACAACACGACCCTGTTTCTCGGCAATATCCAAAATCATATTGACGCGGTGCACGGATGAGGCAAAGGTGGTGACAATTACCCGTCCCTTGGCCGAGGCAAAAGCGCGTTCTAAATTAGGATAGACGGCGCGCTCGGATGGTGTGACACCAGGAATTTCGGCATTAGTAGAGTCGCTGATTAAGCAGAGTACGCCTTTCTCTCCGTGTTCGGCTAGGCGCTGAAAATCAAAGAACTCGCCATCGACGGGTGTATGGTCTACCTTGAAATCGCCAGAATGGATTACCAAACCAGCAGGACTGTTAATTGCAATCGTAAAACTATCGGCGATCGAGTGGGTGTTGCGAATGAATTCCACAAAAAAGCTGTCACCTATGCGCACGACATCACGTGGCCCGACTCGACGGAGTTCCGTCCGATTAAGTACGCCTGCTTCACGCAGTTTATCTTCTAACAATGCCATGGCCAGACGTGGCCCATAAATTACAGGGATATCAAATTGCTTGAGGTGAAAAGCGATCGCCCCGATATGATCTTCATGGCCGTGGGTAACGATCATGCCCTTGATCTTGTGGCGATTTTGACGCAGATAGGTCATATCTGGCAGCACGATGTTTACACCTGGCATCCCATCCTCAGGGAAGGAGAGTCCACCATCGAGGAGCATAATCTCATCGTTAATTTCAAATACCCAGGTGTTTTTACCAATTTCCTTCAAGCCACCAAGAGGAATAATTTTGAGAGCGGGAGCGTTAGATGTCTTCGACATATAGATTGTCTTTTCCTAATAAACTATAAATGAACTGAAAAACTGTGATTTCTGCCGCTGGCTTGGCTATGCCTGATAGTGCAGCCAGCCCGTTCCACACGTAAAACTAAGTTGTTAATACCTGAGGCCGACAGCTCAAATCATTGCTGAAAAAGCGAATTGCGAATTTCAAATGTCAGGTAATTCCAAGGGTACCCATAACTGCTTTCAACTTAGCTTCAAGTTCTACCGAACCTTTTACTAAAGGCGATCGCACTACACCTGTATCCAAACCAACAATCTTCAAAGCTAACTTCAATGGAATCGGGTTGGTGGTTAGAAACAAAGCTTTAAATAGGGGGAAAAGTTGAATGTGTAACTGAGTAGCCAGTTGGGTGTTGCCATCAACGAAGGCTTTAATCATATCCTGGATCTGCAAACCAACCAGGTGCGAAGCGACGCTAACCACCCCTTTAGCGCCCACTGCCATCATGGGTAAAGTCAGCGAATCATCTCCAGAATATATCGCAAAATCTGTAGGCGTAATCGCACGTACCTGACTAGCTTGATCGAGATCGCCTGTCGCTTCCTTAATCGCCACAATATTGGGGATCTCGGCCAATTGTGCAATTGTAACTGGTTCAAGCTTACAACCAGTCCTACCAGGAATATTATACAAAATTATTGGCAGTTCTGGGGCAGCATGGGCGATCGCGTGGAAGTGCTGATAAAGTCCTTCCTGTGGTGGTTTGTTGTAATAGGGAGTAACCTGCAAAGTCCCGTCCAGGTTGAGGTGAGCTGCCTTTTGTGTGGCCGCGATCGCCTCAGAGGTTGAGTTCGAGCCAGTCCCCGCCACAATCTTGGCTTTGCCAGCTACGGCTTGCTTAACCACCTGAAACAGCTTGTATTCCTCATCCCATGAGAGCGTGGGCGACTCACCTGTAGTTCCACAAATAACTAAGGTATCAGTACCATGCTCGACCAAATGAACAGCAATCTGTTCGGCTTTAGCATAATCAACTTCGCCTTCCAAATTGAAAGGAGTAATCATTGCGGTCAATAAGCGACCAAAGTCAGTTCCACCCATAAACGATTAGGCTATATAAATGCAAGGAAGTAATGGCATTAAATTAAGTTCCGCTCAATCAGTAATTCCGCAATTTGGATGGCATTGAGCGCCGCTCCTTTGCGAATTTGATCGCCGCACAACCATAAATCGAGCGCATGAGAATGGGAAATATCCTGGCGAATGCGACCAACAAGCACCTCATCTTTTCCACTCGCCTCAATTGGCATGGGGAAATAATTTTGACTAAAATCCTCAACTAGTTTTACTCCCGGAGCCTGACTCAAAATTTGACGAGCAGTTTCTGGATCGAATGGCCGATCGAATTCCAGATTAATTGCCTCGGAATGTGCTCGCAGGACAGGTACGCGCACACATGTAGCAGAAATTCTTAACTCAGGGCAGTTAAAGATTTTGCGTGTCTCATTCACCATTTTCATCTCTTCCTCGCAGTAGGAATTTTCAGTCATTGGCGAGTTATGCAAGAAGAGATTAAATGCTAGGGGGTAAGGTAAAACTTTTGCTTGGGGCTGCTCCTGATTTAGAATCGCCTGTGACTGCTGTTTTACTTCTTCCATCGCTCTAGCACCTGCACCGCTAGCGGATTGGTATGTAGAGGCGATAATTCTTTTGACGGGGTTGACCCGATGTAAGGGCCAAACCGCTAAATTCATCAAAATGGTCGTGCAATTAGGGTTAGCAATAATGCCTTGATGGTCGCTGACTGCATCGGGATTCACCTCAGGCACAACTAATGGTACATCCGATTGCATACGGAAAGCACTGGAGTTATCGATTATTATAGCCCCAGCTTTGGCTGCAACAGGAGCCCATTGCTTCGAGATAGAGCCGCCAGCTGATGCCAGCACCACATCTATGTTGTCAAATGAATTGGAATCTACCGCTTCGACTGTAAGAGTTTGACTGCCAAATTGTAGTTGCTTGCCAGCAGAATTTCCTGAAGCAAGTAACTTTAGTTCGGAAAGCGGGAATTTTCTCTCCAGAAGCAATGACATTAGTTCGGTGCCAACAGCTCCTGTAGCTCCCAGTATAGCTACTCTGTAAGATTTACTCAATTAGCCTCCTACACACTAAACGATAAAATGTACATCTTTATTCCCTTACTTCTATATATATTGGTCTACTACCGTTCTAAACTTTGCTTTTTCATCTTGTCCTAAACTTTCAGAGGACTTCGACAACGCAAGACTTGATAAAGCTTTGGAGATTTTTTGCGAAAAGAGCAATCTCGCTGCGCTATGTACTTTTGCCTAATTCACTGAATATATCACCATTATTTCAGATTTGTTTAAGGACCTGTAAAGATCGCATCCTCTATATCGTGACGACTAAGGGAGTAAGGAAAAACTCTCTGTATATCTTTGTTGCCTGCGATCGCATTAATATAGCGCACTCTTATTTCCTCAATATCCATAGAAATTTCGGCTTCCCAGTCATTACGACGGACGTACCAGCTTGAAACATTAGCTTTATCTTGTCTACAGCCCTGGTTTTGCAGCCAGAATTCGATCGCCGATAATGGGTGATTGTAGAGTGGCGTATCAGACGATGGTAGGTGCATAGGCTAGATTTTAATGTGGAGAAAATAGATGGAAATTATTACAATATCTACAATATCAAGAGGTTTGATCAAGAAATTGGTAGAAGGTGGTCGCCTCTGACAATTGCGATCAAGACTGCTATAACCAGACAGACCACAAAGGTTAGTGATAGTAGGAACAGGGCGAAAATCTCTCCACTGGAGAGTGGGCGTTCGCTGGGAATATCATCATCAGCATAGCGGGATTCTGGTTTGAGCGGATCTGTAGATTTTTGCTCTTGAAATACACTCAAGCGAGAAAACTGGATGCTCCGATCGTAAGCACTGCGGCGCTCAGGATTGCTGAGGTTTGCATATGCGTCATTGATTTCTCGAAATCGAGTTACCGCTTCTGCGTTTGGCAGACTTGTTGTATCGGGATGATAGAGCTTGCTTAACTCCCGATAAGCTTGGCGAATCTGACGTTCATTTGCCCAAGGAGTAAGACCAAGTAAAGCGTAATAGCTTTTAATGCGACCTTGTAGGGACATACTATCAAGAATTTTCTCAGCTTTTGTGCAGCAGATGAATTACACTTTAGCATCATTAGGCTTTGATTAGCTCCTACCCAAGGATTAGAAGGCTCGGAAATGCCATTTGCGAATCAAAGGGCAATCACTTAAAACTTTAGTAAAGTTGAGATTTTCATGCCTTGGACTCGCATAATTAGCGCTATTGTTGCTATTCCTCTGGCATTAGCAGCGATCGCATTTGGTGGATGGGCTTTTACGATTGGCTTGGCTGTGCTGATCTATCTCGGACAGATGGAGTACTTTGACTTAGTGCGATCGAAAGGCATGATTCCTGCTGGCAAGATGACCATGGCAGTCAGTCAGGTGCTTTTGCTAATTTCGCTCACGCGAGTAGATCTAGCCGATGCGGTCATGCCGATCGCTGGTACATTTATCTGCTTTTATCTACTGTTTCAGCCTAAATTTGCCACGATCGCCGATATTTCCGCTTCCATCCTCGGTCTCTTTTATGGTGGCTATTTGCCTAGTTACTGGATCAGGTTAAGGGAACTAGATCACAGTAATTTGTGGTTTATGCTCGATCGCGGCGGCATTTATGTATTGTTGGCATTTGGTTGTATTTGGGCATCGGATATTGGTTCTTACGCGATGGGTAAGCTAATTGGTCGCACGCGCCTTTCTGAGATTAGTCCCAAGAAAACTGTTGAGGGGGCAATTTTTGGTCTTTTTAGTTGCATATCTGTTGCCACAATCGGTGCTTGGCGAATGGGCTGGCAACTATGGCCGTTAACAGGTATCACCTTGGGACTATTAATAGGTGTCGCCAGCTTACTAGGCGATCTAACCGAGTCAATGATGAAACGAGATGCGGGGGTCAAGGATTCTGGCCAACTGATTCCCGGTCATGGCGGCATATTGGATCGTGCTGATAGCTATGTATTTACAGCACCGCT
>JANMRU010000473.1:0-1783 GCA_031388585.1 Pseudanabaena sp. SOY_30_concoct_251
AAAAGTAATGGTTCTGTGGGAATGGCAATCAATTTAAACGGAAATTTGTCGAGTGATATTTGCGGATACCAGGTCAAAATAATCCGAAAAACATTGAGCAGGATCAATAACCCTAGAAGTAAATTTAAACCTAAAAGTCCAAATCCAGTAGTATCTACAGTATGCACAGCAGTTAAGGTACAGAAAACAACAACTTATATCTTAACTATTTTTGGAGCTTGTCAGGGTTCGTTTAGCAAGGCAGGCGGGAATCCCCACACTATAACGTACTCGGTTAGTGTGGGATGAGAGACGCGTCAATCGATGGGGTTCAATACCCCTGAGATTGACAATTTCCTGATTAATTCTCGCAGAAGTTCGCTTTGCTGCCTTTTTTTTATCTCGCAATATTTTTTCAAGTGTTGTGACTCTTCATCTGTAGCTCGAAAATTAACTTGATTCATCGCTTACATTTGTATAGCTATACGCTATAATTGTGACATGGTTACAGCATATAAATACAAATTACGCCCCAATAAATCCCAAGTTTATCAGTTTGATGAGTGGCTAAACTTGTTGCGTATGCAGTACAACTATAGGCTGTCAGAGCGATTTAACTGGTATGAGTCTACTCGTAGCCCCATTAATTCATGCTCTCTCGTATCATGCAGCATCGCTCCGATTGTTGAGCAGCCTGATTATTATTGGCAAAAGCGAGATTTACTCAATACCAAAAAGCTGTTTTCTGAGTACAAAGATATTCATTCTCAAGTACTTCAGGATTGCATTGCTAGAGTAAAGAAGACTTTTGCTCGATATGTCAGCGCTGATAAAACAGGTAAATGTTCTGGTAAGCCAAGATTTAAAGGTCGCGGTAGATATCACAGCTTTACCTATACCCAGATACCGCAAGACTGTATAAAAGGTAATTGCATCACTCTATCCAAGATTGGCGATGTGAAAATTATCTTGCATCGTCCTATTCCTGATGGCTTCAAAATCAAAACTGCGACTATTGTTAAGAATGCTGATGGCTACTATGTGGTGCTGACTTTGCAAGATGTCACTGTGCCAATAATCAGCTCTGATCTCAATCTTGATAATGCTGTCGGTATTGATATGGGACTCAAGGATTTCTTGATTACCAGTGGCGGTGAAACTGTACCTATTCCACAGTTTGCTCGGAAAGCTGAAATAGATAAAAAGTTGCGAAACAAGGCGGTCTCTCGTAGAAAGAAAGGCAGTAACCGCAGACGTAAAGCGATTAAACGTCTTGCTAAACATCATCAAAAGATTGCAAGACAGCGCAAAGATTTTCATTGTAAATCTGCAAAGCAATTACTCGATAAGTACGATGTGATTGGCTTTGAAGATTTGAATGTTAAAGGTTTGGCTAAAACTAGGATGGCAAAATCGATCCTTGATGCTGGTTGGAGTGAGTTCCTGTCTATCCTGGTTTGTAAGGCTGAAAGTGCTGGCAAATTGGCTATAGCTGTGAATCCAAACGGCACTACCCAAAACTGTTCTAATTGTGGTACTCGCATCCCTAAAACCATTGCGGACAGGTGGCATAGTTGCCATGTCTGTGGTCTGGAATTGGATCGAGATGTCAATGCTGCGATTAATGTCAAGAACTTGGCTGTCGGGCGGACAGTCAATAAAGCTCAGGTTATGCCCGATGCAATAGCAGGGTTCACTGAGAAGCCCACCCTATACTCGTCCGCGAGTTAGGGTGGGAGTCGTCACCTAAAACTGTCGATTCGCGAATACTAAAATTGCGATCGCCAACACCAGTAACGCATAG
>JANMRU010000491.1:0-11522 GCA_031388585.1 Pseudanabaena sp. SOY_30_concoct_251
GGCAGCATATGTCTTGATGCGCGCGTCCCATCACTCGGTGGTAACGCAGCATCAAATGCGCTACAGAACTATAGTCTTGGGTTTGGACAACTAAACATTTTGCATGAATACGGGCTAATAATCCCTGACTACAATTCATATTTTGATTATCGGATGTGCATCGCGAACGAAAATAGTGAGGTAGGATTTGCATTTTCGCATCAAAATCATGACTATGGATTTCTTCCATCTGCTGAACGACCAAAAGATCAAGCATTAAATTTGTCAGGAGTTGCACTTTCAAAATCTGGAATAGAACTCCTACGTATTGTCGATATTGAGCCTTCAAGCAATTATACGACAGCGCTCATTGAATACTTTGCGGCACAAAATTTACAAATGCTCGAAGTTACTAAGCAATAGTGTTTGTGTATTGTAAAATACTGATTGATGAATAATCTACATAACAAGCGGCAGGGCAACCGCATAAAAAATGTTGCCCAGAGAGGTAGATTAGTGTCAAAGGAGATCTGCGATGAGTCAGGCGATAGATGCAAGTATACTGACACACTTTGGCGGACTAGAAGATCCCCGAGACATGAGGGGAAAAGAACATCTACTGATAGACATTATTACTATTGCGTTGTGTGCGGTGATCAGTGGGGCAGAAGGCTGGGAGGATATAGCAGAGTACGGTCGAGCGAAACAGGAATGGCTCTCTACGTTTCTAGAGTTGCCGAATGGAATTCCCTGTGCGGACACCTTCGGGCGGGTGTTTGCACGACTCGACCCAGAGCAGATGCAGAGTTGTTTTGTTAGTTGGGTAAATGCGATTAGCAACCTGTTGGAGACAGAGGTAGTGGCGATTGATGGCAAGACGTTGCGTCATTCTGATGACAAAGGATGCGGGAAAGCCGCAATCCATATGGTGAGCGCGTGGGCAAGTGCTAATCGCTTAGTGTTAGGACAACGCAAAGTAGACGATAAATCGAACGAAATCACAGCGATTCCAGCACTGCTGAATGTCCTGGAAATTGCGGGCTGTATCGTGACCATTGATGCCATGGGCTGTCAAAGAGACATCGCCAGTGCCATTATTGCACGAGGTGCAGATTACGTCCTAGCGCTCAAAGGGAATCAAGGTAGCTTATTTGAGGATGTACAGTGGTTATTTCAGTCAGCTCAAGCGTCTGGATTTGCGGATGTTGCCCACAGTATTGCCCAGTCTGTAGATAAGGGCCATGGACGGATTGAAATTCGCCGATGTTGGACCCTGTCGGAGCTAGATTATCTGATCCAACTGCCATTATGGTCAGGACTTCAAACGGTTGTCATGGTGCAAAGTGAGCAGCACTGTCATGGTCAAATCACCACCGAAAATCGTTTTTTCATTAGCAGCCTCCCTAGTCAGGCGTCATTGCTCCTGCATGCAGTCAGAACCCACTGGTCAATTGAAAATTCATTGCACTGGGTCTTGGATGTCTCGTTTCGTGAGGATGCTTGCCGCATTCGCCGCGATTTTGCCCCTCATAATATGGCTCTGCTAAGACATTTAGCACTAAATCTGCTCTCCCAAGACTCATCCTCTAAGCGCGGCATAGCTGCCAAACGCAAAAAAGCTGCTTGGGATCAGTCCTATCTCATCAAGCTCCTTACTCAATGATTTTTATGCGGTTGCCCTGTCATCATTTGCAGGGGATCGGCCAGAAGCTCAAAAAATAGCGTGAGGTATTCTATATCGAACCATATATCTCAGTTTATTGATGACACAGAGGCTGTTAAGCTAGAAGCAAGACTGTTAAGCCTAGATTAAAATGACGACTGATATTTGCCTCGGATTTGCGGGCGCAATTGGTAAAACTCATCTAATTAAAATCGAATCGCTGTCTGCGGCTACTGGTTGCACGATTCTGGGTAAGGCCGAATTCCTCAACCTGGGTGGTAGTGTCAAGGATAGGGCAGCACTGTTTATGGTGCAACAGGCTGAAAAAGATGGCGCGATCGCCCCTGGAGGCACAATAGTTGAGGGTACGGCCGGAAACACGGGGATCGGGCTCGCTTTAGTTGCTAATGATAGAGGGTATCGCTGCGCGATCGTGATGCCAAACAATCAGTCGCAAGAGAAAATCGATCTACTGCGCACCCTAGGGGCGGAAGTAGAATTAGTGCCGCCAGTTCCGTTTTCTAACCCTGGCAATTTTTATCATGTTGCCCGCGATCGCGCCCAAAGCCTAGAAAATGCTTTCTGGGCAAACCAATTTGAAAACATTGCTAATTCTGAGGCGCACTACCAAACAACTGGCCCTGAGATCTGGCAGCAGGCGGGTATGGAATTAGATGGCATTGTGATGTCGTCGGGTACAGGTGGAACGATTGGTGGCGTGACTGCCTATCTGAAGCAACAAAATCCCCAAATAGCCTCTTATTTAATTGACCCGACTGGTTCTGGGTTGTATAGCTTTGTGACTAGTGGTGAATTTAAGGCGGAAGGCACCTCAATTACGGAAGGAATTGGCATCAACCGCGAAACCGCTAACTTTCGCCGTGCTAAACTCGACGGAGCCTTTCAAGGTACTGACCAGGAAGTAATTGAAATGGCATATTACCTACTCAAGCATGATGGCTTATTTGTTGGCAGTTCAGCTGCACTCAATGTAGTTGGGGCTGTGCGACTGGCCAGAAAATTGGGAGAGGGCAAAGTAATTGCCACAATTTTATGTGATGGCGGCGGCAGATACCAAAGCCGTATGTTTAATTCCGAGTGGCTGGCAGAAAAAGGCTTAACACCTAAAGCCAAAGGTTTAGAATTTTTGGATTAAAAAACTGGTAGCTAAAACTGGCAGCTAAATTAAGTGGAAAAAAGATACAGGCAAATTGGTGTGGCAATTGTGTGGAACTTGGAGCAAACCCACATTCTGATTGATCGGCGCTTACCGAAGGGGAGATTTGCTAGCTATTGGGAATTTCCTGGCGGTAAAATTGAGGAGGGCGAAGATATCACCGCTTGTATTCAAAGAGAAATTAGGGAGGAAATTGGCATTGAGATTGCAGTCGGTGAATTCTTAATCGCAATCAATCATGACTACGATCAGGGTCTATCCGTTTCCCTAGTCGTGCATAATTGTCTGCATATCAGTGGGGAGCCTCAGACCTTGGAATGTTCTGAGGTGCAATGGGTGACATTGGATGAGCTAGATCGCTACCAGTTACCACCTGCTAACTATCAAATTGTCCAAGCTTTACGAGCAATGCATGATGGAAGAGAATCCTAGTTCGACAGAAAAATCATATCAAGAACTATTTCAAGCTGGAATTTTTAGCTTTGAACGTGGCAATTATCAGAGTGCGATCGACCAATTTCAACAAGCACTTGACGGGGTAAACGAAAAGACTCAAATTGGTGGGGAAATTCAGATTTGGCTGGCAAATGCCTATGATGCGGTCGGCAATTCCACGGAGGCGATCGCAATTTGTCGAAGGTTGAAGCATCATAGCGATCGCGATGTGCGTAAATCTGCCAATTATGTGTTGAGTGTAGTGTCTGCTCCACAGCTAAGCGAACTCAAAGACGCTGTCTCTAAGATCCCTAGCTTGCGAGGCTTAGATGCATCAGATTCACTAGATTCACTGGCTAACGCCTCTAGCTCTAAATCCGTTGTTAACAAACGGGAGAAAGAGATATTACCAAGCAATACAAATTACTCCGAATCTCAGCAGCAAAATAGTTGGTTCATCTGGACGACTACTGCAATTATTCTCGCGGCTTTAATAATCTGGGCACTGATCTGACCGCCATAGGACTTATGCACCGTGAGAGATAAAACCCAGATTTCACGGACTTCGTCCTCAAACTCCCTGCCATTGGGTTTTCGTTGATTTGACTGCGTCAGTAACAGGTCATACGATCGCTCTTTGTGAAGTAGCTTATACTTTTGTAAAGTAAATTTTAGCGATCCTGGGGTGTTGAGTAATGAAGCGTGAGATTTCCGCACAGTGGCTAGCGCTGTCATTGCATTTAGCTGCAATGTTATTTGGGCTGGCAGGGCTATTACTTGTGCTACCCCATCCAGAATTCATTGAAAACCTCTCTGAACTGGGAATGCAGATTTTCTCGTGGGGTATGACTAGCGGTGGTGCGATCTATATGATTGTAGGGGCGATCGCCGTCTATATTTACGGTTCGCAGACTTTAGGAGTGCGGCGAGTACTAGCATTTTTGATCCCTTCAGTTGGCATTTCCCTAACTAGCGAATTGCTCGGTACAAGTACAGGATTCCCTTTTGGCGAATATGCTTATCTGAGTGGCTTAGGAGCCAAAATTGCGGGTCTAGTCCCCTTTACAATTCCCCTATCCTGGTTTTATATGGGTTTTGTTTGCCTGTTGATTGCCAATACCTCGTTGAGAGAAGGCAGTCATTGGCTGCAAAAACTAGAAGCGATCGCCTTGGGGGCAATGATGCTGACTGCATGGGACTTTGTGCTAGACCCTGCTATGAGTCAGGCAGGATACCCATTTTGGGAGTGGGGCACACCTGGTGCTTTCTTTGGTATGCCATTACAAAACTTTGCAGGTTGGATGGGCACAGGAGCGTTATTCATGACTGTGGCTTCTTTGTTTTGGGGAAAGAATAACCAACCAGTGCTTACGAAACAACAGATGCTCTTCCCGATGGTGATGTATTTGGGTAATTTTGGGTTTGCCATGACACTCAGTATTTCAGCGGGTATTTACTTCCCTGTCCTTTTAGGCCTATTACTGGGTGTGTTGCCAGCGCTGGGTTTATGGCGATGTACCTTTCTTGCCGAAGTCGAAGCAGGCGATCGCTCCCTATCTTTAGGTGTCGTCCCGCAGCTTGAATCTCCCACTATTAAGCCTACAGTCAACACTGCTAGAAGCTAGATCGAAATCGCTATAGAATCCACGCAAGCATTGATGCTGAAAACTGCACCAATGCTTGTAGTCGTTCATGTTAAGTTTTTATCTAAATATCTAATTTTGATAGTCCTGGAGTTGCTATGCGTAGTCTATCATTTGCTACTTTTGCTACGGTTTTGACCTTGGCATTATCTCAACCAGTTAATTGTCAAGCAGAGACATTTATCCCACTCAAAGGGAAATTTGTTAATCCAGTTGTTAATCAGGATCCAGAGCGCGGCAGCTTTTCCACTGCTGATATGGATGCACTGATGGCGGTACAGAATCTCAAAACTCCCATTAATCTGCCTAGTACAAACTATGATTATGGTGAAGAGATTAGAAAAGCGCGTTTATTAGTGAATCGAGCTGCAAATACTAACTTTGGCGATTCCTATGCGATTAGATCCCTACAGTCAGCCATTGACACTCACTTATTAGCATTACGTTTCTGGCGCGATTGCATTAACGCTAGAACTGACTTTATGTGTGATGAGAAGCAAGCTTCTGTCGCAGAAGTGATGGCACGGTATCCCAAACCCAGACAGATTGAAAAAATCGCACCCATTTCAGTAGTGGAAGCGCTACGTAGGTATCCAAAGCCCTGGGTGTCAACTCGGGTCAGAGCAACACTACGTGAAGTGGTGGAATACGTTCCAGCTTCTGAGCACAAGAAGGTGATGCAATTACTTTGGCAAAAAGCCGACCAAGATACGAGGCAAGCGGCGATCGCACTTGGTAGATTGTAGGCTCTAATCAAGATCCTAGTTTAAATGCCTCAAGACATAGGCCATAAATCACGCCGATCTTGAGGCAATTTAATATCGTTGGGAATAGCGATCGCTTAGCTAAACTACCGTCTGGCAAGGTTTGTCTAGGAGAATTATAGACAAAACGACTGATTAGCTCTGTTAGTAGGACGATAAGAGCTGAAGTAATGGTATCCCAGTCCGATCTAGCGCCAAAAGTGGTGGAGAAGACTGATGCTAAAAAGAACCCAAGTAGCAAACTAATTACTGATAGAGAAGTACGCCGCCAAGGATTGCTTAACCAGCTTGACAAGCGCGTTAAGCTAACATTAACCAGAGTATTTAGGCGTGTATTCTGCATTCTTGCAATGATGCCATAAAAATAGGTATAGCGGTAGTATAGCGATCGCCAATTAGGTTAGGGTTGGAGGGGTAGAACCCCTCCGTGGGGGCAATGCCCCCGCACCCCCAATTAAAATCTGTCAATACGATCTAGGCGCTGGCTATAATAAGTTATGCACAAACAGAAAATCGCGCTGAGCGAATACACGGCTGCTTACTTAGAGCAAGGACAAGGGGTAGCAATTATTTTTTTGCACGGGTTTCTAGGTGAAGCTAGCGCCTGGGATCTAGTTGCACAGAAGTTGTCAGGACAATTTCGTTGTATCGCTTTAGATTTACTCGGTTTTGGGGAATCTTCTAAACCCAAGCTAAAATATACTATTTGGCATCAAGTGGAATTTCTTCAGGAATTCATCGCCGCTATGCAATTAGGGAAATTCTATTTAGCTGGACATTCCTACGGTGGCTGGACTGCTGCAGCCTATGCGATTGCTCAAATTGATGCCCAAGTAAATTCTCCGACTCCCAAGTCTAATCTGCAAGGGATGTTCCTAATTGCTTCTGCTGGCATCCGTGATGATAGTTTTGTGGGTCGCTACAATTACATGAAGCCATTACTATGGGAAACCAAGTTAGTAGATGTAGCCCTCAGATTAATCTCGCCCTTTGCGACTGTATTGGGTAAAAGTAAACAGTTTCAGACCGTCAAACATGCCCGCGTATCGCTCCTAAACCAGCCTGTCGCCAAGTCATTTCTGTTCGATCGCCTGCGACCTGAAGATGCGATCGATACTGTGGAAAAAGATATCCATCAGATTAATATTCCAACTCTAGTGATTGCTGGCGATCGAGATGACACGATCCCCCTCTGGCACTGTCAGATCTATGCAGATAAAATTCCCTATGCCCGTCTAGAAGTTTTACCTGAAGCCGATCACGCTCTGATTTCTACCCACGCCACCCAGATCGCCAATTTGATTCAAGCGGTACTGATATCACGGTAAACGGCTAGGGTAAGCGCTTAACTTGAGATAAAGTACCAGGGACAATAAAATCGGATATTTTAATCTCTGGATGGCGATCTAATAATTGGTGAATTTTTTGATGAATAGCTAAAATATCTGGTTGTTCCCTGTCATTTTGACGAGTATTTTCCTGTGACAAGTTGGAACCCCTCTGGGAATCCTTTTCAAAAACTTTATAGGCATTAGCAACCTCAGCGATAGGTAAGCCGCACTTTTTAAAAATAGAAGCAATAATCTGCTGCGGGTTAACAACTAAATCTTCATAGCGGACAGCGCAGATTGATGATCTTTGTGCATAAAGTGATAGATAACGCTGCATTACGGATAGCCATGCCGTTGTATGTAAATCAATGGCATGAGAATCAGTGAAGTCTATATAGCTAGAATAATCTTTAAGTAAGGGGATAAATCGACTGTAAAAGTCTATATTCTCTTTAATTGTTGGCAGCAGATTGCTGAGAAATTGAAAAGCACGGATAGATGATTTAACTACATCTTCCGCATTGCGGTACAAGAAAATCTCCGTGGCATCAGGGAATATTTGCCTGATTAAGTCTCCAAGTTCAATACAAAAACTGCGAAGCTTAATCACGCAACAAGCAGGTTTCCCCTTTAAAGTGGGTTTGCACTGGAGATAAATACAAACCTCTAGTAGTCTTGCTATTTCGCGATCGCTACTTCCATCAGGGTTTCGCATCCCGACAATCTGGGAAAAAACATCGGGTTCTGATAAGCTGAGGACAGGATCAACTTGATTAAAAACTTTACTGAGTAAGGTAGAACCGCAGCGTCCCACAGAATAAATTAGGACTAGCTTATTAATTGGCTCTATTTCAGATGCTAACTGATAAAATTCTTCAAAAGGTACGGCAAGCAACGTTTGAGCATTTTCATACTGCGCCTGGTATAGAAAAGGAGACTGAGAAAGATCGATATCTAAGGGTATTTTTACAAAAATTGCTCTTTGATTTTGTGGATCGAGGCAATACAAACTGATGTTGGGATTTTCAATGATGTTTTTAGGATCAATCGTCTCTCCTTCTGCATAGTCAAAATCTTCCAGTTTTGCGATTGTATTAGCAAATGTACGTTTTTTGTTCAGAATATGAAGAATTTTAGAACTCATTTTAATTGTCGCCGATATCTCGATAAATGGCTACAGGTACACGCTTATAGGCTGGAGTGCCACATCGCGGATCAATTTTGGCGGAGAAAATCACATTAACCTCAGGATAGAACATCAAAGCCGCGCCTTTTCTAATCGCACCATAGATAATCTCTACATTCTCGATTTTGCCTGCATCTCCTTTTACTGTAACACGTTGATGCTCTTGCCAACCCGCATCCTCGACATCAGCTTGATGCATGAGAATACAATTGCGATGGGGCATACCGCGATAATAATCCCCTTGCTTGTAAACTACGGTATTGTGCTGTGAATAGCTGCGACCTGTGCCAAGTGAGATCACAATGCCCTGCGTGAAACTTGGTAAGCCGAAGTCAGATAATGAGGGTAGGGTTAGCTGAGGAATCGGTGTGGCAAACATGATTGCTTTACTTGATGGCGTGGAAAACTCTGGCGTGTGGAAGATTCTACGATCAATTGTGAATTCGGCATGAGTTTCGTCGATTTCACCAATCTTGGCATAGCCAGGAATTGTTTGAGCGATCAACTGACGAATATACTTGGTATTCTGCAGTTCGCGCCAATTTACCGGGGAGTTACCATGGATGCGATGCGCGATTTCTGTTAAGAATTCCACTTCAGAGATTAAATCTACACCGGATCGGTTCTGAAGATGAGATTCTCCCTCGTCGTTCAGGCGCACGAAATTATTGCCTGACTCGGTAGTTGTTTTGTGGGGATTCTCAAAGCGAGCCAGTACAGGAATGACGAGCGTATTCTGCTTTGCTAATCCATGAAAATGTCCCAAGTTAGGTTTAGTTGACACATAAATAATCGTCTCTATATTTGCCAAAGCTCTACGCACTTGCGTGGAGTCTGGATTAGCCGCGTAAAGGTTGCCGCCCAAACACAGCAACGTATCGATTTTGCCTGCATCCGCAGCCTCGATCGCGGCGCGAGTGTCATAACCAGGTACGCGACTGAGCGATCGCTGCAAAACTTTTTCTAGAGCCAGACGGATTTCTTCTTTTAACCGAATCGTCACACCCATCGAGCCAAATCCCTGCACGTTGGAATGTCCGCGTATGGGCATCGTACCCGCACCTTCCTTGCCAGCATTACCTGTAAGCAAGGCAGTATTGGCAATGCTAAAGATATTATCAACCCCATTGGTATGTTGCGTCACTCCCATCGCCCAGGCGAATACAACTCGCTGTGAGGTGCCGATGATTTTGGCGGCAGCGGCGATCGCGTCGCGATCGATCCCACAGGTATGCTCGATTGTCTCCCAACTTGTGTCTTCAGCTTGCTTGAGAACTTCCTGCCATCCTTCGGTATGTTGCTGGAGATAGTTGCGATCGACTAAATTCTGCTCCAGTAATGACTTTTGAATGCCGACAAATAAAGCGACATCGCTTCCAGGAATGAGTTGGAGATAGAGCGAAGCAATATCAGAACCTTTGATCAGAGATGTTAGCGGGTAAGCGGGAGAAGCGAACTTCACCAATCCTACTTCCATCATGGGATTAACGACGATGACCTTTCCACCGCGATCGCGCAGTTTAATCAGTTCATTCATCAAACGCGGATGATTGGCGGGGGCATTAGAACCAATCAGCACGACGCAATCTGATTGTTTTAAGTCAGCTAAGCTCACCATCGAAGTACCTGAGCCAAACATCTGTTTGAGTCCGACCGTGGAAGCGGCATGACAGAGATCGGAGCAATCTGCGAGGTTATTGGAACCTAAGGCTCGCATCATCAGTTGGAGCAGGTAGGCAGCTTCATTGGAGGAGCGACCGGAACTATAGGAGGCTACTCGTTCAGGTGGCTTGCGAAATGCCTCGGTGACGAGTTGATAAACTTCATCCCAGCTAATTCTCTCGTAGTGCGACGATCCAGCTCTCAGAATCGAAGGAAAGCTCAGTCTACCAAGTCGATCTGCTTCCAGCGAGCTGAGTTGTTGGAGGTCGGCGATCGTGCGATCGGCAAACAGGCGTTCTGTGACTGGCTCCATCAATTCCGAGGCGATCGCTTCTACACTTTTGGCACATCGTTGCAGCGTTTCCTCGTCTTCATTCCTAAATCCGCCCTTTTGGCCACCAGTCCCCCAAGCGCAGGAAAGGCAAGCACTTTTATGCGCGAGGGTTTTCCACAGGAGCATCCCTTGCGGCGTGAGGGTTTTCTCTGCCCAGTAGGCGATTACAGGCATACCGCCACCGACTTCAGGGGGGCGATCGCGCTTGGATTTTTGCTTATCCTGGTCAGCCATAGATTTTCTCCCGATCGCCTCTCGTATTACCATAAATATAGCAATCCTAGAGCATTTATGACTTTTAGCCATGCAATTTATGCGAGTCTACTCGCCAAGTATCAACCTAAAGCGATCGCTACTGATGAGGAAAATGAGGCAGCGATCGCTATAGCTGAGGAACTAGATCGTCGGCAAAGTAGAACTTTAGAGGAGGATGCTTTGTTAAAACTATTGGCGATCCTGATCGAGAAGTTTGAGGAGGAGCATTATCCTATCCCAGCAGGAACTCCTCATTCGATGCTGAGGCACTTGATAGAAGCTAGGGATCTGAAGCAGGAGGATCTTGTTGGGGTAATTGGCTCTAGAGGTATTGTCTCTGAGGTGGTAAATGGTAAGCGGGGTATTAGTAAAGCTCAAGCTAAGGCTCTAGCTGAGTTTTTTAAGGTTGATGTGGGGCTTTTTATCTAGCCTTCTGTTTTGTGTTTTTTGGGTCTGCCGAGGCTTTGCGCGATCGCCATTTTGCGGCGACGATAGGCGGAGAGAAATGTGTTAAATAATAGAATTTGTAGTAGATAATTAATCCAAGAACTGAATTTAACCATAGACAATGGCAGACCCCAAATTAAACAAGATTGCTAACTGTGATAATGCTGAGCGGGTTGGGGATGTAATTTTCGTGCATGGTTTGAATGGAGATGCTTTTGGTACGTGGCATCCAAACAATAAGACTGACGATCAGAATTCTTGGTTGTATTGGTTGGGGGGAGATTTAGGAAATGTTGGTATTTGGTCGCTTGGTTATGATGCCAAACCAGTAGCTTGGATGGGCGGGACTATGCCCCTAGCAGATCGTGCGAATAATATCCTTACGCTTATTCAGCAAAAGAAGATTGGTGATCGCCCTCTACTCTTTGTCACTCACAGTTTAGGTGGGTTGCTAGTAAAGCAAATGTTGCAAAATGCCGTAGGCTTCGGTTCTCCTAAGTGGAAAACTATAGCAGCCCAAACTAAGGGTACTGTCTTTCTGGCAACTCCTCATAGTGGGTCTGATTGGGCAAATTGGTTTTCGTATATAGGAGTTATCCTCAGTAAAACAGAGATAATAAATGAGCTAAAAAGTAATTCGTCTCAT
>JANMRU010000523.1:0-14307 GCA_031388585.1 Pseudanabaena sp. SOY_30_concoct_251
AATAACGCCGAACCTGGACTGATACCTACAATACTCCCAAGCCTAATGCAACATACCTATGGACGAGGAGAGTATATTCCTCTACCTCCAAATGTTTTGTGGCAAATTGAATTTGGGATTGTGCGGACGCTCACTTGGAACGATGAAGGGAAGCAAAGTACCCTGGGTTTATGGAGCAAAGGAGACATTGTCGGTGAGCCTCTGTCTAGCATCAACCCCTATGAAGCGGAATGCGTAACTAGTGTGACAGTTAGTGTTTTACCCTCCAGTCTTTGGTACCAAGCATTCGATGCGATGTTCGCTCATATTCACCAGGCCGAAGAACTACTGCATATTTTGCATTGCGATCCCATTCATTTGCGCCTGCATCTTTTACTTAATTGGTTAGCTGAGAAATTTGGCAGCGATACTTTACATGGCAGATTGATTTCTCTCAATCTTACCCACCAGGAGATTGCTGAATTAATCAATACAACAAGGGTAACCATAACGAGAAATCTCAAACAACTTGAACAGAATGGAATTATCTCGTACCACAAGGGAAGGTCAATTGTGGTGCTTTCTTTAGCTTCCTAGTTGCAGTTGAGCAGTTTTCCTGTAAAATCGCCAAAAAAAGCCAAGCTAAGATGTATCATAACAAGAATGATTATTATTCTCATGCACTTTTATAGTATGTTCTTGGCATGAGCTTTAGGATCGAGCTTTTGAACAAAATCAAAAGTGTAATGTAGTTTTTGTGAGGAGTATATATGAGTAGGAATAAGTTACATGTTTCGCTGGCTGGTGCTCTTGCACTTTGCGGTTTTGGGATATCGACACAGGCTGTTATGGCAGAACCATCTTCAATTTCTTCGGAAATGCAGCTGTATGCCCAGGAGGCGGTTACTCCAGCAGCTAATCCAGCATCGACCACAGCTCAAAACGTGACATCGGTATCCCAACTCTCTGATGTCAAGCCTACGGATTGGGCATTTACATCATTGCAGTCTTTGGTTGAGCGTTATGGATGCATTGCAGGCTATCCCGATAAGACCTATCGCGGTCAGCGGGCCATGACCCGCTATGAGTTTGCGGCTGGACTGAATGCTTGCTTGGATAAAATCAACGAAATTATCACCACAGGTTTGGCGGACAAGGTGAGCAAGGAAGATTTTGCTGCTGTACAAAAGCTGCAAGAGGAGTTTGCGGCTGAGCTCGCTGCCCTGAAAGGACGAGTCGATGGCCTGGAATCAAAAACTGCAACCCTCGAAGCGCAGCAGTTTTCTACAACAACGAAATTGGAAGGGCAGGCAATTATTTCATTCTCGGGCAGTGGTGGTGGAAACACCCTGTTAAGGCAGCCAGCCCTTAATGCTTTGGGGCAACCCGTACTATCCGAGCAATCTGGTAATGCGAATACAACTGCTATAGCTCGCGTGCAGTTAGGTCTTAATACCAGCTTTACTGGTGAAGATTTGCTTTTCGTCGAACTAGAATCTGGTAATGGCGGTAATAACGGCGCAGGTTTGTTGGATCAGCCAGAAAACCTGTTGGGAGTAACTGGTTTTGGTAACAGTTCAGCTCTGGGTTATAGCGGTGCTGGCCCTAATGTAGCGCTAAGCACTTTCCGTTATGATTTCCCACTCGGTAAAGATATCAAAGTTTCAGTTGGCCCCGTAATTGCGCTCAGCGATCACCTTGACCTGAACAGTTTTGCTAATGATGAGGGCTTGGATTTTTCGGCTGGCATGTTCCTCAATAATCCTTTGCTTCTTCCTTTAGATGGTGGAGCTGGAGCTGTGGTAGCTTGGAATCCAGGCAATAGCGCATTCACGTTGCGGGCTGGCTATGTTGCGGGGAATGGGGAATCTCCTAGGGCGCTCGATGGGATCAATCGCGGTCTAACTGGCGATCCTTATCAGGGTACGGTAGAACTGGAATTTGCGCCTAAAGATGGCGATAAAGCGGGACCTTTTGCTATTCGCCTGCAATATACAGGTGCTTCAGTCAATAATCTTGAATACAGTATTGGTGGAGTTAACTTGGAATGGGCGATCGCAAAAGGTGCCGCTCTGTTCGGTCGCTATGGTTTCGGTAGCATTAGCAATCGCGGTACGGCGATCGCCACGGCATTACCCACCTATGTCAATGCCGCCTTTACCGGTTCTAACCTAAATCCTTCTACCTGGTCAGCTGGGTTCGCCTTTCCAGATTTGTTTAAAGAAGGCGCACTAGCGGCGATCGCCATCGGTCAGCCTTTTGTGGAAAGCAATGTGGGCAACAGCACTCAGACTAATCTGGAATTGTTCTACAAAATCCCTGTGACAGACAATATCCACATCACACCTGACTTGCAGTTTATCTTCAATCCCAACAACAATAGTGCGAACGGCACAATCACAGTTGGTACATTACGCACAGTCTTTACTTTCTAGACCAAGTATCGTCTAGAAGTATTGTCTTTCTTGGAGCACGGCGTTAGCGCCGTGCTCTTTTGTGTTATTCATCAAATCAGTAGCAATCCTGGATGAAATTTTAATTGGGGGGTTGGGGGGCTTTTCCCCCGTAGAGGGGTTTCACCAATTCACCCGTAAACAAATCAGAACTGATCGATATAGGTAAGTCTAGACGTAATCACTGAGGTCTATGAAAATCAAAGATTATGGGAATGATTCAAAGTTTTATAGGCAGAGTTGAAGCGAATGGGAAAATACGGCGGTACGCATCCTGAGAAGGAATCGCTTGTATTTCCTGAGAGATCTAAGCATCGATTAGAGTAGTACTCTTACTAAGATTTGAAGGCACATAACAGCACCGAAGTTTCGGGGGAGATTCTAGGTAGGTAACTCGATTAAAGCATCTGATTTAAACCGAATTATGCCCGAACACGAATAGCGATAACTTTCACCACAGTATACCGACAGGGTAACATTGGTTTGATCGGGGTTAGTGATTTCTCTCACCGTGCAGACCTGCATTTTATTCTTGAAGTAAGCAATAATGCGATCGCCAGATTGAATATTTGATGCTTGGATTTTCATGCTTTTCACCTGAATTTCATAATACCTGTTTGAGATCTTTATTTAGTTCTTAATCCCGTCGAACTCTTTTGATTAAAGCTGTTTGCTCACCTATCTTGAACCCAGAGCAGCGTCAAACTTATCATCATAGCTAGGGTCTTGTGTTCCCAAAATCTTGTCCCAGAACGTGAAGTAAAGTCCATAATGCACCGTGTATTTGCGATGATGAAGTGAGTGATGTGTAGATCCAACGAACCACCTTCCCAGCCAGTGATGAGTATACGAAGGCGGAAATAGCTCAAATCCAAGATGATTCCACACTGCCCATAAAGTCATTGTCATAAGAACAGAAACCAAGGTAATGAAATGGAGTGGGATAATAAACACAATACCGACAAAAAAGATCGCCTGGACTAAAGCCTCGGGTATGTCAAAAGCAAAAGATGTCCACGGTGTCGGATCACCTGTTCGATGATGACCATAATGTACCCACCTGAAGACCGATGGGCAATGAAACATCCGGTGGAGAAAGTAAAAATAAGTATCCTGAAGGAGTAACACTGAGACAAAACTTACACCTAAATACCACAGCCCATACTCAGATAGATCGGTGTAAAGTCGGGTTATTCCTAAATCGTACTCAGTCATCACAAATGTTGCACCAAGAGCAAAAACTACAGTAGAGAAAACAGACAATTTAACATCTTTAAATATCGACTGCCACAGCGGTGATTTGCGATGTAAACTCTTCTTCGTAAGCGACTTCGCTAGAATTGAATAGAAGAGCCAGTATGCTCCCCCAGCGATGAGAAAGTAACGAAAAAGAATAAGTCCGAAGAAACTGAACCAATAGAATAAAAACAAGCGATCCGCCAAGTCATTTTTCCTGTTTAGAGTTAAGATATCCGTATATCTAATCCCGTTTTTTTAATTAATAAAGGGATTCTTGAAATTCTCGACCAATCAAACTACCAAGTTGAGACCAACCCATATTAGGAGTTTTAGATAGGGTGTTATTAATCCTTTCAAGTTTTTTTCTAAATCCCATTAATTGCGTGGCATTTGGGGGCAAAATTTCAACATATGCTGAAGCTAACTCATCATTAGTTGCCGTATTAAAATCAACTGATTCTCCGACAGTAATTAGATTCCGAACTAAAGGTAACATGTTGTTTCTCTCGATTACGTTATTAACTAGCTAGCTCCAGGAAACCAGTAATCTAAATACTTTGACAGATCTTAGAAGTTAACATAGCTAATACTAGGCAAAAATCTAATGGTCGTAGTAAAAGAAGTACTGTGATTCCTTATTCGGATATGTTCTGCAGCTTCCTATTCCATTAACAACTAGCCAAAAGGTTGGTTGCCATGATGCAGTTATATATTACTATTCTAGCCCAAAAGAGTAATAGTATGTTAGGATATGCGCAAGCTAAGTTTTAATCAAAACTCAGTTAGGGTCTGAGGTTTCCGCTGCAAATCAACATCACTTAGGCTTTTTAAAGATTTCACTCGTAATTATGCCACTTCTGTCGGGTAGAAGTTTTAGTAGGTGCCCATAAGTTATTGGCATTAGGCTTAACAAAGATTGTGTGAGTAATTCGTAGATAGTTAAAAATTAAGGCTTTAAAGATGCTTGGGAATTACAAAGAAGCTTCTTAAAGGGTCTGAGATAAATTGAAGGGATTAATATAAATGGCGATCGCGAAAGAAACGGCGTTAGTTTACTGTGAAAGTCAATTTGGCTTAGTAGACGGGAAAACTGCTGCGGGTTTGATTCGACACTCCGAAATATATACTATTGTTGGCGTGATTGATGGTTCGTTAGCAGGTAAAGATTCAGGCGAAGTATTGGATGGCAAAAAAAATAATATTCCCATCTTTGCCAGCCTAGAGGATGCTTTGAATAATCTGGCAAAGGTTCCAAGCTGTTACATTTATGGGAAAGCTCCTTTAGAGGCATGTATATCCACGGTCGAAAGGTCTCTAATCTTAGAAGCCATGCTAAAAGGAATGGATATAATTAACGGTCTTCATCAATTCTTCTCTGAAGATCGAGAATTTGCCCATATGGCTGCTCAGTGTGGCATTCAAATTAAAGACATCAGAAAATCCCCGCAGTTAAAAGATTTGCACGTCTTTACTGGCCAAATTTCCAAAGTAAATGTTCCAGTAATTGCTGTACTAGGTACGGATTGCGCCTGCGGGAAAATGACTACTGCCGTAGAACTAAATAAAACCTTAAATAACCTGGGTGTAAAGTCGATAATGGTCGGCACAGGACAAACCAGCTTAATGCAGGGTACAAAGTATGGGGTGTCAATGGATGCGCTCGTTTCCCAATTTGCGATTGGGGAAATAGAAAATGCTGTCGTGCAGGCGTTCGAGCGAGAAAATCCTGATATCATTTTAGTTGAAGGGCAAAGCTCAGTCAGTCATCCTGCCTTCATGAGTTCTGTTGGGATTTTAAAGGGAAGTATGCCCGATGGCATTATCCTCCAACATCCACCTGCAAGGAAATTTCGATGTGATTTTCCTGATTTGGCTATGCCTACGGTTGAGAGTGAAATTCAATTGATTGAAGCGATCTCGCAATCTCAGGTGATCGCGATCGCCTTAAGTCACGAAAACCTTACAGAAGATGAGATTCCGTCAATTATCAAGGATTTCGAAAGTCGTCTTCGCTTACCAACAACAGATGTATTGAACTATGGGTGTCAAAAATTGGTTCAGACTTTATGCAATTATTTTCCCAAGCTAAATCAGAAAATTAAGCGACAAAGTTTAGACGCATTTCCTGTATTGGCAATGAGGTAGACTCAAAACGTCAGAACAGAGTAGATGAAAGCGTTGCCAAGAATAGAAATTGCCCTATCTCAGATACGGCATAATGCTCAGGTTCTATCCAATCTTTATGGGCAAAAAGGAATTTCCTTAATGGGAGTTTCTAAAGCGGTATTAGGAGATCCTGCGATCGCCCTGGCAATGATTCAAGGGGGAGTAAAGTTTATTGCTGACTCTCGCCTTGAGAATATTCAGAAAATGAGGAATGCGGGTATATCAACTCAGTTTGTGTTGCTACGCACCGCTTTAAGTCAGGCAGAATCTGTAATTAGAGATGTAGATATCAGTTTTAATACTGAAATAGAGACGATCGAAGAACTTGCTCGTCATGCAAAGAGCCACAATAAAATCCATAAGATAATTCTGATGGTAGAACTTGGCGATTTGCGAGAGGGCATACTCCCATGCGATCTTTCCCAGATTGTCAAAGCAATTCTTGGTCTGTCCAATATCAAAATTATTGGCATTGGTTGCAATTTGGCTTGTTATGGGGGGATTAAGCCGAACAACCAAAAAATGTACGAGCTATCTGAATTGACTAATGCGATTGAAGGGGAATTTCAGATTAATTTAGAAATAATCTCGGGTGGAAATTCGGCAAACCATGAATGGTATGAATCTGCTCATAAAGTTGGGAGAGTTAATAATCTCCGTATCGGTGAATCGATTCTCCTAGGTTGTGAAACCGTCAATCGTCAAGTCATTCCAGGGCTATACACCAATGCCTTTAAGCTGATTGCTGAAGTAATCGAGTCAAAAGAAAAGCCCTCTTTGCCCTATGGAGAAATCTGTCAGGATGCGTTTGGCAATGTCCCCTCCTTCTGCGATCGGGGTATTCGACGGAGGGCTATTATTGCCTTGGGAAGACAGGACGTTCTGATCTCAGGGCTAAAACCAATTCAAGATTTGAGCCAAGATATAGAGATACTTGGATCGAGTAGCGATCATGTGGTTCTCGATAGCAGGAACTATATTTTAAAAGTTGGGAGTGAAGTAAAGTTCAACTTAGACTACGGAGCGCTTCTAGCAGCAATGACTTCTCCTTTTATTGCAAAGCAATTTGTAGGCTGCACCTAAACTTTTCCACAAGCGATTCCCTCGTAGATATTTCAATATGTGTATTGTAGATGTCTAACTAATCCTTCACTACTTGCAACAAGGCACGGTAGCCAATTGGGCTTGGACTATTTAGATCTGTGCGAGTATCCTCCACAAAAGATTCTACTTTCATTAATCGAAGGTTATAGCCATTACCTTTCCTCTCAATTTGCAGCGGCACTCCTAATTTGACTGTTTCTCGCAACTCCACCAGACGAGTAGCTTTCCCCACTGGATGAATTACTAAGGCAAGTTCGATCTGGTTTGGTTGGCTGGCAATTGGTTGAGCTGACTCAAAATCAATCTGGGCTTGGATGTAGTCTTTAGCATCTGAGAGATAATAGCTTTGACTATTTAGCAATGCAAAACGATTGCCTAGATTTGCTGCGTCAAGCGGACGCTCTTTTAGCTTAGGATCTAAGTCAGCATTTTTGAGATTAAAGGGAGTTTTTTGTACCTGCAAAGTTACGATCCTCTTCTTGCTTTGCACTGGTTTGCGATTATCAGGATAAGGTTCGAGGGCTAGTACGCGTACATAGTATGCACCTATCTGCTTGACGCTATTAGGATAAAGGTAGTCGGGGTTGATCGCCCCAAGGGTAAGTCTGTGTTTGCCTAGGTCTTTCTTCTCTTGACGCAGGCTTAGTTCTATTTTGGCCTCACCTGCCCAATAACAGTTTAAATCTTTTGGACAACGCGAATCATTAACGCTGAGGACGCTAATTTCAAGCTGTTCTGAGGCAAACAGTGCTTTAGAGCCTACTTCAATTTGTACGGGTTGCCCAAACTGGGCGGTCGCGATCGCGGGCCCAACCTTTTCGGGTATCTGAACTTTGGGGACTGGTTTGGGTAAAGGTGTTTGTGGTGTAACGGCAGTAGCGCAACTCGAACCAAGCAGTAGGGCAATTGAGAAGAAAAAGAAATTACGCAGCATATCAGCTCCTCTTTTTCATAACAGACGGAATTACTGATCATACGTTGCTGCTGTTTGGATCGGCGATCGCACTCAAAGGTTAAGCAAGGGAGTGTATTGCGATCGCAGAGTGTTGGGGAAGTAAATAGAGAATTACTCAACAAGTAGCCTTTGTCAGCAAAAAGTCAACTTTCTCAACAATTTCTGGATAGCGAGATCGCGCAAGTTGACGAAATTCTCCAGAAGCAACCATCCCACCCCAACAATGTAAAAGATGGATTTTGTAACCTTCTTTAATTAGATCTACAGAATCTCTTGGGGAAACATTGTAGGGTCTGGGAATATGGGCAACCGAAATTTTGGTGCGATCGATCGCACGGACAAGCGCTAATTGATCTTGTCTTTGGAAAATTTCCCACTCACACTGCCATTGTGTAAACAATTTCTGGTTCTCTTCATTATTCTTGAAAAGCATTACCCCACTATTAAAATGTGTACTTAAAGGTGGAACTTGTTTGAGCGTATATGATTTTTCTTCCGAGGAAACATGATCGCACATCCCAACTGTAGGCAGACGATCCAATGCCATCGCAATCGGAGCTTCTTCGAGATATTTCCATAGATCGCTAATCGGAGCGCAGGGAAGAATATCCGCATCTAAAAAAAGAGTTGACTTATAAGGACTCCAGTCGATGAGATGGGTCTTTACGTAGCGAGAAACAAAGGCATTATTGACAGGTATTTCTTCTGGTGTAAGCAATCGAGTAGAAATATTGTAGGATTTGAGTGAAAGTTTGTTAATCTGCGAAAGGTTGGAAATTATAGAGATCGGCAGTTCAGGTTCAAAGCTTCGCAATGCGATCGCGCTAATTAAGGCGGCCTCAAAATAAGCTTCACAGTCCGTGAGACAATACACAACACCCTGGTCGTTCATAATAGATTTTGGTTAAGAAAAGATTATTTTTAGAGGACTGCCAATGGCTATTATATAGATATCCTTGACTCAAAATGTTGAGTATTATCGCTACCTCTTTTAATCATCCTGCAAATTTAGATGCTTTTACTCCACTAATGTCCTCAGGCTGCAAGAATAGAGAGGGTTTTACAATTTATGTTTCCTTAAGACACATCACCAATTACGACCAATGAGCAAGTTTAGTTTAGAGTCTTGGCGAATTTTATTAGTCTCGACCCCTGTAGGTCTTTTGGGCACTGGCTTCGGCGGTGGTGTAGAATTAAGCCTCAAAAACTTGGCTCAGTCATTGTTATTAAAGGGGCATAAGGTAACAGTTCTGGCTCCAGAGGGCTCTGTCTTGCCAAATGTCGATCTCCAGACCGTTTCAGGAAATTTGCAAACCTCTATGCAATTTCTCGATCGCCCTAAAGCAATGTGTTTGCCTGACAACTCTGTGCTTGCAAATCTCTGGGAAAGGTCAAGGGACTTACAGCAGGACTATGATATCATCCTAAACTTTGCCTATGATTGGCTTCCCTTTTACCTTACTCCTTTTTTTCGAACTCCCGTAGCACATTTAGTCAGCATGTGCTCTTTAACAGATATTATGGATAGAGTCATTCACCAGATTGCCCAAACTTTTCCTCAGTCCTTAGCCTTTCATAGTCAAATCCAAGCAGAAACGTTTGGCCTCTCAAAAGCACGTTGTATCGGCAATTCTCTAGATCTTAGCATTTACAACTACTGCCCTGAACCTCAAGACTATCTGGCGTGGGTTGGGCGCATTTCCCCCGAAAAAGGGATAGAAGATGCGATCGCCGTTTCGCAAGCCACTGGACTAGAATTGCGAGTTTACGGCATACTTCAAGATCTTGATTATTGGGAATCCCAAAAGCAAAAATTTCCTCAGGCTTCTATCAATTATCGAGGGTTTTTATCCACTGAAATCTTGCAGCAGGAACTTCGGCAAAGTAAAGCGCTCTTAATGACTCCACGCTGGGTGGAAGCATTTGGCAATGTCGCGATCGAAGCTTTGGCTTGTGGCGTACCAGTAGTCTCATATCGTCGTGGAGGCCCGACAGAAATTGTCCAAGATGGGATAACTGGCTTTTTAGTAGAACCTGATAGCGTTGAGGGTTTAGTGCAAGCGCTCAATCAAATTCACGAAATTGACCGTCAAGCTTGCCGCCGTCATGCCGAAAATGAATATTCCTTGGAGGTCTTTGGCGATCGCCTGAATATGTGGTTTCAAGCCTTACTTCAAAACTCTATTAACTAATATGCATCACCCAAACCCTAATTTAGTCAAACCGTTTGCCTCTTACAAACCCGATGCTTGGATCTATAATTACGCTGTCATAAAATGGATATTTGACCCCTCCTTGGGTAAGCAACTACCTCCTATATATCAATTTTTTAGATCGTATTCTTACTGGTATTTTAAGCTAACTGGTCAAACTTCTCTTATGGGAGGTAAAAGTTTGTTTCAATTTCTTGCCAGGCTCTTAGCTAAGAGATCTACTCAAAAGGACTGCAAATTCAACCTGCCTGACTTTGAAATATTTGTCGATCCCTTAGATGCTAGGTTTTTTCAGGTAGTAAACGAGCTAACAAATCCTGAATCAGAGCTGCGAATTTTATCTCACTTACTATCTTCAGGTGATACTTTTATTGACATAGGAGCGAATCATGGTAGCTTCGCGATCGCTGCGAGCAAATTGGTAGGTAAAAAGGGTCATATTATTGCTGTTGAACCCCAGCCTCATTTAGCAAAAATAGTTGAGAAATCGCTTTCTATTAATGCTTTGTCTAATTTCCAAGTTTTTCCTGTTGCAGTTGGCAATATTGAAGGTGAAGCTGAGTTCTTAATTCCACACGGTACATCAGGCTCGGCAGGAATTTTTACCGAGCATTCGGGTACGGGTAGATTCAATGCGATCGTAGTTCCAATTAAGCGATTTGATGAATTAGTAGAATGGCAAGGTTTTCTCGGAAGAACTCTGATTAAACTTGATATTGAAGGAAGCGAAAGTGCATTTTTGTTGGGGGCTACTAAAATGATTAACGCTCTCAAGCCGACTTTAATCATTGAAATTCACCCAGGAACCTTAAAAGCCTCTAAAATAACTGGTGAAGATTTAAAGCTGTTGTTACAAGATCTAGGATATAAGCACTATGCTGAAATGGATAATCTGAAAGCCACATTTCCATTAGCAAGTTTGAATACCCAAGTGCAAAGAAATGTTGTAATTTATCAAGATTGATTTTGCGAAAAATAACTTACAACAAATTGCAACCAATCCCACCACAGATAAATCATTAAAACCCATGCGGGGGCTGCGCCCCTGCGACCAGCTTTTTATGCTGGACTCGATCAAAAACTGCTGTAGCTTTCCTTAATTCCTCCAGCAAGGAAAAAAGCATTATAAGCTTTACAAGTGAAGCTCTAGGGATGAATCGCGATCGCACCAGCATCTTTCAGGAAAGTCATTGAGTTACTCCGCATTGCCTTACAAGGCAACTAGTTCAGTGATTTTGGAGCGAGCATTGGCGATCGAGTCTGCTAATTTATGCCCGCCATATTCATCATTTTCCACATGAACAAAGGTGATATCAGTGATACCCATAAAACCAAAGACTGTGACAAGGTAGGGGTCATGAAAATTCATCTTCTCGTATTGCCCACCGGGATGAAAGCCAGAATCTCCCCTTGCCTCGATAATAAACATTTTCTTGCCCAGCACAAGCGGCTTGAAAACATTAGTAGAATCATTGGGCTCAAACGCAACGGTTCGTCCCACTCGCACTATCTGGTCGATATAAGCCTTGAATACACTGGGAACGCTAAAGTTATACATAGGAACGCCAATAACGTAGATATCAGCAGCCAAGAATTCATCTACTAGGCGATCGCTAATGCGAATTGCTTCCCACAGTTCCGGCGTGCGTTGTTCCGATGGAGTGAACGCTGCGGCAATCCACGGTTCATCTACATGGGGAACGGGATTCCGTCCAATATCCCGATAGGTGACGATATCGCCTGGATGATTTTGTTTCCATTGTTCGACAAACTCTCTGGTCATGCGGCGAGAGTGCGATCGCTCTCCACGCGGACTAGAATCAATGTGTAATAGATTTGTCATAGTTTCTCCCGATTGATTACTATTACAGCTTAGGTAAATGCCTACTATCTAGCTATCTAATTCCAGTGGAACTATCAAAATCTTGCGGTCAATTTTCAGGCTTCTCGGCAGAAATTATTCAAGCGTGAATACAATTAGAGTTAGATGTATTAGGTTTATATTATGAAGACGATCGCTCCCCACCAGGTTAACCCTAACGGCTTGCCCATCTTGTCTAGCCAAAACCAGGGTTGGGAAAATGTCATGGTCGAGCAATTTCAACATCCCCCTGGTGAGGCAAGCAGTAATTACGGCGATGAACACGCGATTTGTATGTCTCTTGCACCACGCCCAGTTCGATTGCTGCAAATCAAGGGAGGAAAAACCCATACGGGACTGTACGCAAAAGGGGATATTTCTATCACGCCCGAAAAGACACCGTTTTTTGTCCGTTGGGATGGTGATGACCAATATCTACAGATTCGGATTGCGTCTCGTTTCATCCAACGTGTTGCGAGAGAATCTCTGGCAATGAATCCAGATCGGCTTGAATTACGCTCTGAATTTCGGATACGAGATCCCCAGATTGAAGCGATCGGCATGATGCTGCTTGCTGATCTGCAACAGGAAAATTTAGGCGGTAAGCTCTACATTGATTCCCTGGCAAATGTCCTGGCAGTGCATTTGCTCAGACAATACGCCGCCGATAAACCTCGCCCTAAAATTTACGCGGGGGGCTTACCAGAGCGTCAAGTTCTACAAGTCCTGGAGTACATCAACGCACACTTGAGCCAAGATATTAAACTGGCAGATTTAGCTCTGTTGGTTGATATCAGCCAATTTCATTTCAGCTATCTATTTAAGCAGGCGATCGGCATATCTCCTTACCAATACCTGCTCCAGCAAAGGGTAGAACGGGCGAAGCAGTTGCTCAAACAAACAAAGCGATCGATTATGGATATTGCCTTAGAATGTGGATTCAATAGCCATAGCCATTTGAGCATGCAGTTTCGACAGCTTACGGGCATGACACCGACAGCCTACAGAGCGCATTAAAATCAGCGCTTTGCATACGCAACCAAAGAAACACCCAGCACCACCAGTACCACTCCCGCAATCCTTTCAGGGCTGGCTAGAACCTTGGGGAGTCCGATCGCTCCATAATGGTCGAGAAAAAGTGCAGCAATCATCTGACCCGCGATCGTCAAACCAAGAGCAAGCGCTGCGCCGATCTTCGGTGTGGCAAAAATGGTCGACCAGACATACAATGTACCTAAACAGCCACCAATCCACATCCACCAAGATGTTTGAGCAAGAGCATTCACCGCAGGAAGTGGATATTGCGCCGCGAAGCAGATCGCGAGTGATGTTAACGTACCTGCCAGATATGAAACAAAAGTAACTTGCATTGGCTCCCCCATATAGCGCCGCAGCAGTGTGTTAAGAGCAACCTGAACGGGTAGAATAGCTCCACCTGCAAGTGCCGCTAGAAGGTAAATCGTCCGCCCATTCATTATGAAACCTCTAATTTAATTTATCTTGAAGTTAAGATACTTGATGTCAAGATTATAGCAATTACTTTGATGTCAAGATATTTTGTATCAAGAAACTTAGATGAGCGAGTAGCAATATGGATCTCGACCCAGTCGATAAGATTTTGTCGCAGTGGCAGCGGGAGCGTCCCGATTTAGATGTTTCGCCAATGGGAATCATTGGGCGAATGGGGCGGTTAGCCAAACATTTGGAGCGAAATATTCAAGAGATATTTTCTGAATTTAGTTTAACCATTGGAGAATTTGATGTGTTGGCGGCGCTGCGTCGATCGGGTAGTCCGTTTCATCTTTCACCGACCGAGTTATTTAATACTCTGATGGTTTCATCCGGTACGATGACGCATCGACTCGATCGCTTAGAGCAAGCTGAACTCGTCAAGCGCATTCCCGATCGGAGCGATCGCCGAGGCACGATAATAGAGCTAACAGACAAAGGCTTCAATCTGGTTGAGAAGGCTGTAGAAGCCCATGTTAGCAACGAACATCGAATCCTTAGCGTTTTGGAATCATCGGAACGTGAAGTACTTATCCTATTGTTGCGTAAACTGCTAGTTTCTTTCGAGGAGTAGCGCTTGAGTATAACCAAAGAAATCTAGTTTACTAGAATGTCTTTCTCAACTGGCTTGCCATTAACAGGTGTAGATAAGACGATAGAAATATCGACTGGACCAAGTGGTAGAAACTTTTCCATAAGCATTTCTAGGCGTTCCATGGATGGCATCACAACTTTAAGAATATAGTATTCATTGCCGACCACGCGATGTGCTTCAACGATTTCAGGCACTTCTTTCGTCATTTTGCTCAGTTTATTACAGTTTTCAAC